>NZ_JBHUYG010000088.1:0-18386 GCF_042668795.1 Pedococcus sp. NPDC057267
GCACCACACAGGTGCCGGGCCCTCGTACGAACGGTCGGACCCCGGTGGCCGCAGGGACGGACCCGGCCACCCGTTCGCCGCGCGTCCGTCCACCCCGCATGTCCCGACCGACGCGGTGACGTGCGGCACCGTACATTTGAGCCCGTACATGCGCTGGTAGCCAGAGAGGACCGACGTTGACCACGCCACAGGGGATCCGGGTGCTCGTCGCCGACGACGACCCGGACATCCGAGACCTCGTCGACTTCAAGCTGAGCCAGGCCGGTTACGCCGTGCAGGCCGTCCCCGACGGCCTGGCCGCCTGGGAGGCCTACCAGCAGGAGGCCCCCGCCCTCGTCATCCTCGACGTGATGATGCCGGGCCTGTCCGGCATCGACGTCCTGCGCAAGATCCGGGACAGCGAGACCCCCACGACCCCCGTCCTGCTGCTCTCGGCCAAGTCGCGTGACACCGACGTCGACACCGGCTTCGCGGTCGGGGCGGACGACTACGTCATCAAGCCGTTCAGCCCTCGCGAGCTCCTGCACCGCGTGAACGGGATCCTCGCCCGGGCCCGATGAGCTGGCACACGCTGGTCGTCGCGACCCTCGCCGTCCTCGTGGGCGTCGTGGCACTGGCGGTGGTCGTGGTCCTAACCAAGGTGCTGCGGACCAGGCGTGAGCAGGCGGCCCGGGCCGCCCTCGCCCCGTACCGCCTCCACCTCGTGGCCCTGGCCGCGGGCGAGGACGAGGACGGCAGCCACCTGCAGGCCCTGATGGAGGCGCCCGTGGCCGTCCGCGGCGTCGTCGACGACGCGGTGGTGGAGTTCCTGCAGAAGGTGCGCGGCGCTCCGACGGACGAGCTGTCCATGGTCCTGCTGACCCACGGTGCCCTCGAGCGCGCGCCGCACCACCTGCGCAGTCGCAGCGAGCGCGAGCGGGCGCGCGCTGCCCAGATGCTCGGCCTGTGCCGCGTCGGAAGCGCCCTCCCGCTGCTGATCACCGCGCTCCAGGACTCCTCGCTGGAGGTCCGGGTGGCCGCGGCGCAGGCCCTCGGCCAGCTCGGCGAGCCCACGGCCGCGGCGCCGCTGCTGGCCGCGGTGGGGGCCGAGCACGGCATACCGGCCGGCATCGGTGCCGACGCGGTGAGCAGCCTCGGTGTCGGCGTCGCACCTGCACTCGTCGACGCCCTCGGGTCGAGCAGCTCGACGACCCGCACCGTGGCGGCGTACGTCAGCGGCGTGGGAAGCTTCCGCCGCAGCGTCCCGGCCCTGCGCGAGCTCGTCCGGTCCGACCCCGACCTGACCGTGCGCGAGACCAGCGCGACGGCGCTGGGCAACATCGGCGCCGCCGACGACGTGGAGGTGCTCGCCGAGCACACCGGCGCGGCGCACCCGCTGCCCCTGCGACGCATCTGCGCGGAGGCGCTCGGCGCCCTCGGCGACCCCGCCGCGGTCCCGCACCTCGGCGCGCTCCTCTCCGACCCCGACCCGCGCCTGGCCGAGATCGCCGCCACCAGCCTGCTCGAGCTCGGGCCGCGCGGGCGCGCGGTCGTCGCGCCGGTCGAGGAGGGGGAGGCGCGCACGGCGCAGGAGGGTGTCTGGGACGCCCGGCGCGGCCTGCCGGTCGCCTCCGCGGTGACGGTGGCGGCGCTCCGGGACGGCGTGCCGGACGCGGTGCGCGAGGCCTCGGCCGACGAGCCCGGGAACGCCCGGTGACCGGCTTCCTGGAGTCGCTGCGCCCGGGCGTCGTGTGGCTGCTGGAGGTCACCACGATCCCGGTGCTCGTCTACTTCGTCCTCATCAACTCCTCCTACCTCGTCACGATCGTGCTGGCAGCACTGGAGATCCGCGCCCAGCGACGCCGCGACGAGGCCGGCGTGCAGACCATGGGCCGGTCCCTCACGCCCGGCGTGTCCGTCCTCGTGCCCGCGCACAACGAGGAGGCCGGGATCGTCACCTCGGTCAAGGCCCTGCTCTCCCTGCGGCACCCGCGGCACGAGGTCGTCGTGGTCGACGACGGCAGCACCGATCAGACGCTGGACCGGCTCGTCGAGGCCTTCGACCTCGTCCAGATCCCGCGCGTGCTGCCCCAGGACGTGCACGTCGAGGCCGCACTGCGCGGCGTCTACGTCCCGCGCGACGGGCGCACGCGGCTGCTCGTCGTCACCAAGGACAACTCCGGCAAGACCGAGGCCGTCAACACCGGCATCAACGCGGCCACCGAGCCGCTCGTGGCTGTCATCGACGCCGACTCGGTGCTGGAGCCCGACGCCCTGCTCCGGGTCGCCCAGCCGTTCTCCGACGACCCGACGCGCATGGTCGCGACCGGCGGCACGATCCGTGCGGTCAACGGCTGCCGCGTCGTGTCGGGGCGTGTGGTCAAGGTCGCCCTGCCGCGCACGTGGCTGCCGCGGATCCAGGTCGTGGAGTACTTCCGGGCGTTCCTGCTCGGCCGCACCGGCTGGTCCCGGCTCGGTGGCCTCATCCTCATCAGCGGCGCGTTCGGCCTGTTCCGGCGCGACATCCTCGTCGAGGTCGGCGGGCTGGACCACACCAGCATCGGCGAGGACTTCGAGCTCGTCATGCGCATCCACCGGCACCTGCGCGACGAGGACCGCGACTACCGCGTGCAGTTCGTCCCCGAGCCGGTGTCGTGGACCGAGGCCCCGTCGACGTTCCGGGTCATGCGCAACCAGCGGCGGCGCTGGCACCGCGGCCTGTGGGAGACCCTCTGGGCCTACCGGGGGATGCTGCTGCGCAAGCGCTACGGCCGCGTCGGCTGGGTCGCCCTGCCGTACTACTGGCTGTTCGAGCTGCTCGCACCCCTGCTCGAGGCCTACGGCATCGTCATCCTGCCGCTCGCGCTGTGGCTGGGCGTCGTCGACGTGCCCTTCGCCCTGCTGTTCCTCCTGCTCGCCTACGGGTATGCCGTCCTCGTCACCCTGGCCGCTCTGGCCGTGGAGGAGTGGGCCTTCCACCGGCACGAGCGCTGGCGCGACCTCGGCCTGATCCTGCTGTCCTCGGTGCTCGAGAACGTCGGGTACCGCCAGCTCACCGTGTGGTGGCGCCTCGAGGGCTGGTGGGCCAGCCTGCGGGGGCGCAAGCAGGTGTGGGGCGTCATGACGCGTACGGGCTTCGAGGGCGGCGACACGCCGTGACCGCGGGCCCGCGCCGGCGTCGGGGAGGGGCAGGCCTGGCCCGCCGGTCGGTCGCGGTGCAGGTCCGTGTCCTCGCGGGGAGCCTGCTCGTGGTCCTGCCGCTGCTCTTCGGCCTGGTCTTCGCCCAGCTGGTGCACCAGAACCAGGCCGCCTCGGTCCTCACGCTCTCGCTCGGGCCGGCCGTGGAGTCCAACAACACGGCGCTGCTGGACATGACCGAGGCCGAGTCGGGGTGGAGCCAGGAGGTCAACGGCGCCGTGCCCGTGATCCGGTACCGGCTCAAGAAGGACCTCGTCACCGCCGACCTCGACCACGTGGGCAGCGCCATCGCCTCGGACTCCCTCGACGACTCCCGCCGGGGCCGCTACGCCCCGCTGCTCGAGGCGCAGCGCGCCGCGGTCCAGGCCTGGTTCGACGCGGCCGAGAAGGCCGAGGCCAGCCTCGGGCAGTCGCTGTCCGTGACCAGCAGCACGCAGGCCGACGCCATCCGCGCCTTCCGCCAGGTGCGGGACAGCAACCGGGCGCTGGCCGCCGAGCTCAAGGCCGAGCGCGACCGCGTCCGCCGCGACGTCCGCTCGTCCTCCGGCACCGCCACCGCCCTGCTCGCCGTCGCCGTGGTGCTCACGACGGTCCTCCTGGCCCTGTGGGGGCTGCTCCTGCGCCGCTCGGTGTCGCGCCCCCTCGAGCGGCTGCGCGCCGTGGTCGCACGCCACCGCGACGGCGACCGTGACGCCGCGGCCGACGACGCCACCGGCGCCGCCGAGGTGCGCGGCCTGGCCGCGGACTTCAACGGCCTCACCCGCGCCAACCTCGTCCTGCAGGAGCAGCAGGCCTCCGTCCTGCTGCTGCACCAGCTGGCGCTCGACGTCGCGAGGGAGGTCCACGGCGCCCCCGACATCGACTCGGCCGTGTATGCCGTGTGCGCCATGCTCGGCGAGGGCCTGGCGGCCGACCGGGTCCTGCTCTACACCCACGACGAGGCCGGCCACATCGACCAGCGCACCCAGTGGCGGCGGTACGACCTGCCCGACCTGCCGCCGCTGCCACCGTCGCTCGGGCAGGAGGTGGCCCAGGTCAACGAGGAGCTGCGGCGGGCCGGCTCGTTCTTCGCCGTGCCCGACTTCCTCGAGCCCGTGGTCCAGGAGCAGGACCGGGCCAAGCGGTTCTACCGGGCCACGGGGGCCCGCAGCCTGCTCATGGTGCCGCTCGGGGTGGGCCAGCAGGGCCTCGGCGTCCTGTCCGTGATGATGGTCGACGGGCCGCGCCGGTGGCGCCGGCACGAGATCCAGGCGGCCCAGCAGTGCGCCGGGTACGTCGCGCAGTCGATCGTCTCGCTGCGGCTGCGCGAGCTGCAGGACGACCAGCTCACCCGGCTCACCGAGCTCGACCGGCAGAAGACCGACTTCCTGGCGACCGTGTCGCACGAGCTGCGGACCCCGCTGACCTCGATCGCCGGCTACCTCGAGATGCTCGAGGACGGCGACTACGGCGACCTCACCCGTTCCCAGCTCGACGCCCTCGGCACCATCCGGCGCAACGCCGTCCGGCTCCGCGGCATGATCGAGGACCTCCTGGTGCTCAACCGGATCGAGGCCTCCGGTGTCCAGCCGAGCCTGCAGGACGTGCCCGTCGCCCGCCTGCTCGGCGGCGTCGTGGAGGTGCTGCGGCCCAGCGCCGCGGCGGCGGGTGTCGACCTGCGCCTCGCGGCCGTCGACCCCGGCCTGGTCGTGCGCGTGGACCAGCAGCACATGGAGCGGACCTTCATCAACCTCGGCTCCAACGCCGTGAAGTTCACGCCGTCCGGTGGGCGGGTGGACCTGTCGGCCCACGCGGACGACGACCGTGTCGTCGTGACGGTCTCGGACACGGGCATCGGCATCCCGGCCTCGGAGCAGGCCAACCTCTTCCAGCGGTTCTTCCGGGCCAGCAACGCCACCCACCAGGCCATCCCGGGGACGGGCCTGGGGCTCGCGATCGCGCGCTCCATCGTCGCCGGGCACGGCGGCGACCTCGAGCTCGAGTCGGTCGAGGGCACGGGCACCACGATCCGCGTGCTCCTGCCGCTCGTGGGGGCCGTCGCGGCGGGGAATGCCGCCCGCCTCGACGCCGTTTAGGAGAAGGTGCGCCACGTCTGGCACACTTGACCGCTGACCGGTTCACCGCAGCACGGGCAGATCCCGCGGACCCGGCCACACCGACTCAAGGAGCACGCTTTGAAGAAGGACATCCACCCGGAGTACGTCGCCACCACGGTGACCTGTACCTGTGGCAACACGTTCGAGACCCGCAGCACCGCTGCGAACGGCGTCATCCACGCCGAGGTCTGCTCGAACTGCCACCCGTTCTACACCGGCAAGCAGAAGATCCTCGACACCGGTGGCCGCGTGGCCCGCTTCGAGGCGCGCTACGGCAAGAAGGCCGCCAAGTAGCTTCCGCGATGCGCCGGTCCCGACCTCACTGGTCGGGGCCGGCGCATTTGTCTTCCCGAGAGACCCCGCCCCACCCGACCCCGCCGCGCGGCCACCGCGTGGCGTCCACCGACACCGGAGAGCGCCCATGCTGGAGTCCGCCGCCGCCCTCGTCGAGGAGCACGCCGCCCTGGAGGCGCAGCTGGCCGACCCCGCCGTCCTCGCCGACCTCGACCTGGTCCGCAAGGTGAACAAGCGGTATGCCGCGCTGGGACCGACCGTCGCGGCATACCACGCGTGGCACGCCGCCCAGGACGACCTGGCGGCCGCGCGCGAGCTCGCCACCGAGGACGCCTCGTTCGCCGAGGAGGTGCCGGCCCTGCAGGAGCAGCTGTCGGCGGCAGAGGACCGGCTGCGCCGGCTGCTCGTCCCGCGCGACCCCGACGACGACCGCGACGTCATCCTCGAGGTCAAGGCGGGGGAGGGCGGCGAGGAGTCCGCGCTGTTCGCCGGCGACCTGCTGCGGATGTACCTGCGCTACGCCGAGCGCCGCGGGTGGAGGACCGAGGTGATCGACGCGACCGAGTCCGACCTCGGTGGCTACAAGGACGTCCAGGTGGCCGTGAAGGCCAAGGGCACGCCCGAGCCCGGCGACGCCCCGTGGGCGCGGCTCAAGTACGAGGGCGGGGTGCACCGCGTCCAGAGGGTGCCCGTCACCGAGAGCCAGGGCCGGATCCACACCTCGGCGGCCGGTGTCTGGGTCATGCCCGAGGCCGAGGAGGTCGAGGTCGAGCTCGACCCGAACGACCTCAAGATCGACGTCTACCGCTCGTCCGGCCCCGGGGGCCAGTCGGTCAACACCACCGACTCTGCGGTGCGCATCACCCACCTGCCGACGGGCGTGGTCGTGTCGTGCCAGAACGAGAAGAGCCAGCTCCAGAACAAGGAGTCGGCGATGCGGGTGCTGCGCGCCCGGCTGCACCAGATGGCGATGGACGAGGCCGCGGCCGCGTCCGCGGAGGCCCGCAAGAGCCAGGTCCGCACGGTCGACCGCAGCGAGCGGATCCGCACCTACAACTTCCCCGAGAACCGCATCTCCGACCACCGGACCGGGTTCAAGGCGTACAACCTCGACACCGTCCTCGACGGCGACCTGGACCCGGTCGTGCAGTCCGCCGTCGACGCGGACGAGGCCGCCCGGCTCGCCGCGGTCGCCGAGGGGTGAGCACCCTGCGGGCGGAGGTCGTCGCCGCCACCCGTGCCCTCGCCGACGCCGGGGTGCCCTCGCCGGAGGCGGACGCCCTCGCGCTCGCGGCGCACGCGCTCGGGTGCGACGTCTCCGACGTCCGGCGGCGGATGGTGCTGCTCGAGGAGGCGGGTGCCGGGTTCGCCGACCGGTATGCCGGCCTGGTCGCCGAGCGGGCCGCCCGGCTGCCGCTGCAGCACCTCACCGGGCGGGCTCACTTCCGCCACCTGACCCTGAGCGTCGGTCCCGGCGTCTTCACCCCCCGCCCGGAGACCGAGGTCGTGGCCGGGTTCGCCATCGAGGCGGCGCGGGCGAGCGGCCCGGCCCCGGTGGTCGTCGACCTGTGCACGGGCTCGGGCGCGATCGCGCTCGCCGTGGCCGACGAGGTGCCCGGCGCGACGGTGCACGCCGTGGAGCTGTCCGTGGAGGCGCACGCCTGGGCCGCACGCAACGTCGAGGCGAGCGGGCTGCCGGTGGACCTGCGCCTGGGTGACGCCACCGCGGCGTACCCCGAGCTCGACGGCACCGTCGACGTCGTCGTCTCCAACCCGCCCTACATCCCGGTGGGCATGGTGCCGCTCGACCCCGAGGTCCGCGACCACGACCCGGAGGTCGCCCTGTACGGCGGCAGCGAGGACGGCCTCGCGATCCCGCTCGCGGTGGCGCGCCGGGGGGCCGGGCTGCTGCGCCCGGGCGGGACGCTCGTGATGGAGCACGCCGACAGCCAGGGCGAGGCGCTGCCCGCCGCGCTGCGCCGCACGGGGGAGTGGACCGACGTCGTCGACCACGCCGACCTGACCGGTCGCCCGCGCGCGACCGTCGCCACCCGCGCCTGACGCCGCTCAGGCGGCTCGCGTCGTCGCTGCGGTGACGAGGGCGCGGGCTGCTGCGGCTGCCGCCGCCGGCGCCTCCGGGCTCGCGTCGAGCGACCCGCTGGCCAGGCCGCCGTCGAGCAGCAGGGTGATCGACCGGGCCAGCCCGTCGGGGTCGGTGGCGCCGGCGGCCGCGGCGAGGTCCCGCACCCACTCCAGGACGGCGGTCTTGTGCGCGACGGTGCGGTCGTGGACCGGGGTGCCCGGCAGGGACTCGGCGGCGGCGTTGATGAAGCCGCAGCCGCGGTAGCCCTCGGAGAGGCAGGCGCTGGACAGGGCGCCGAAGAGGCCCACGATCTGGTCGGCGGGGTCGTCGCCCGCCGCGGCCGCGGCCGACCGCAGCTGCGCGGTCCACGCCGCGTCGACACCGTCGAGGTAGGCCACGACGAGGTCGTCCTTGGACGGGAAGTGCTTGTAGAACGTCGCCTTGGCGACGCCGGACTCGGCGATGATCAGGTCGATCCCGACGGCCCGGATCCCCTTGGCGTAGAAGAGGCGCGTGGCCGTCTGGAGGATGCGCTCACGGGCTGAGCCGGAAGGGGCCGTCGTCGTCACCGGACCAGCATACCTTGTGGGTAGACAGGTCTGTCTGTTACGGTCGGCGGCAGCTGAGTAGACAAGTCTGTCTACCCCGTGAACCGTCCCCAAGGAGCACCCATGAACATCGCAGTCCTCGGCACCGGCATGGTCGGCCAGGCCCTTGCCGGCCGCCTCCTCGAGCTGGGCCACGACGTCGTCGTCGGCACGCGCGACCCCGAGGCGACGCTGGCCCGCACCGAGCCGGACGGCATGGGCAACCCGCCGTTCAGCGCCTGGCTCGAGGCGCACCCGGCGGCCCGGCTGGTCGCCATGGCCGATGCCGCCGCGGGTGCGGAGCTCGTCGTCAACGCCACCAGCGGCGAGGGCGCCCTGCCCGCCCTCGAGCAGGCGGGGGCCGACAACCTCGCCGGCAAGGTCGTGCTCGACATCTCCAACCCGCTCGACTTCTCGCAGGGGTTCCCGCCGAGCCTGTTCGTCAAGGACACCGACTCCCTCGGCGAGCAGCTCCAGCGCGCGTTCCCGCAGGCCCGCATCGTCAAGTCGCTGAACACCCTCAACGCCGCCCTGATGGTCGACCCGAAGTCGCTCGGGGAGGAGTCCACCGTCTTCGTCGCCGGCAACGACCAGGCGGCCAGGGACACGGTCACCGAGCTGCTCCACGCCTTCGGCCACACCGACGTCATCGACCTCGGCGACATCACCGGCGCCCGGGGGACCGAGATGCTGCTGCCGGTCTGGTTGCGCCTGATGCAGACGCTCGGCACGGCGTCGTTCAACTTCCGAGTCGTGCGCTGACGGCAGTCGCCACCTCGGCGTGACCCGGGGCAGCGGTCGTCCCGCAGGTCGGCCGCAATAGGCTGTGCCGCATGAGCCCGGTCTACGACTGCACCACTGACGAGGGTCGCGCCGAGGGGGTCGCCAGGGCCGCCGAGGCCGTGCGCGCCGGGGAGGTGGTGGTCCTCCCGACGGACACCGTCTACGGCGTCGGCGCCGACGCGTTCTCCGCCGAGGCGGTCGCCTCCGTGCTGGCGGCCAAGGGCCGCGGGCGCGAGATGCCGCCGCCGGTCCTGGTCCCCAGCGTCCGGACCGTCGACGGCCTGGCCACCGACGTCCCGGCGTACGCACGCGACCTGATCGCCGAGTTCTGGCCGGGGCCGCTGACCCTGGTGCTCACCGCGCAGGCGTCGCTGGCGTGGGACCTCGGCGACACCAACGGCACGGTCGCGCTGCGCATGCCGCAGGACGACGTCGCGCTCGCGCTGCTGACCGAGGTGGGCCCGATGGCGGTGACGAGCGCCAACCTGACCGGCCGGCCGCCGGCGACGACCGTCACCGACGCCGCCGCCCAGCTCGGCGCCGCCGTCTCGGTCTACCTCGACGGTGGCCCCACGACGAGCATGGAGGTGTCCACCATCGTCGACTGCACCGGCCCCACGCCGACCGTCCTGCGCGCCGGCGCGATCACCCAGGACCAGATCGACGCCGTGCTCGAGCGCCTGGCCGAGGGCGCGGGTGAGGCTGCCGAGCCGTCCGCCGCCGCGGGGGAGCCTGCCCCGGCGCAGGCCGCGGGAGAGGCCTCCGAGGTGTCCGCGGACGCCTCCGGGGCCGCGGGCGACGACGCCCTAGAGTTGCCCCCGACCCCCGAGCCCGCTGCCGACACCCCGGGAGAGACCCATGAGCGCTGACACCTTCTACGGCTCCGACTTCGGCGCGCTGGAGGCCTTCGACCCGGAGGTGGCCGGTGTCCTCGTCTCCGAGCTCGACCGCATCCGCGGCGGCCTGCAGCTGATCGCCAGCGAGAACATGTCGAGCCCCGAGGTGCTCACCGCGCTCGGCTCGACCCTGAGCAACAAGTACGCCGAGGGCTACCCCGGCCGCCGCTACTACGGCGGCTGCTCGGAGGTCGACAAGGCCGAGAACCTCGCCATCGAGCGGTGCAAGGCCCTCTTCGACGCCGACCACGCGAACGTCCAGCCGCACTCGGGTGCGAGCGCCAACCAGGCGGTCTACGGCGCGTTCATGCAGCCTGGCGACACGATCCTCGCGATGGCCCTGCCCATGGGCGGCCACCTCACCCACGGAACCAAGGTGTCGTTCTCGGGCAAGTGGTTCAACGCCGTCCACTACGGCGTCGACCGCGAGACCGAGAACATCGACTACGCCGAGGTGGAGCGCCTCGCCAAGGAGCACCGGCCCAAGGTGATCCTCGCCGGTGGCTCGGCGATCCCGCGCCTCATCGACTTCGAGTTCTTCCGCAGGCTGGCCGACGAGGTCGGCGCGATCTTCTGGGTGGACGCCGCCCACTTCATCGGCCTCGTCGCCGGCAAGGCGATCCCCAGCCCCGTGCCGTACGCGGACGTCGTCACCTTCACGACCCACAAGGTGCTGCGCGGCCCGCGCTCGGGCGCCCTCGTCTGCAAGGAGGAGCACGCCGCCAAGCTCGACAAGGCTGTGTTCCCGATGATGCAGGGCGGCCCGCAGATGCACACCATCGCGGCCAAGGCGGTCAACTTCAAGGAGTGCGCGACGCCCGAGTACCAGGCGTACGCCAAGCAGGTCATCGAGAACGCCTCGGTCCTCGCGACCGCGTTGGGGGAGAAGGGGATCCGGCCCACGACCGGCGGCACCGACACCCACCTGTCGCTGCACGACCTGCAGGGCGTGGGTGTCACCGGCGCGGACGCCGAGGCCCGTGCCGACGCGGCCGGCATCGTGCTCAACAAGAACGCCATCCCGTTCGACCCGCAGAAGCCGAACATCGCCAGCGGCATCCGAGTCGGCACGCCCTGCGTGACGACCCAGGGCATGGGGACCGAGCAGATGCGCACCATCGCCGACCTCATCGCCAAGGCAGTCGTCGAGGGGGACGCCGACCCCGACCACGCGGTCTCCAAGGAGGTCCGCGCGGGCGTGACGGAGCTCGTCACCAGCTTCCCGGCATACCCTCGGGGATGACCGCCGGCGCAGAGCCCGGACGCCCGGTCCCCGATCCCGCCCGAGAGGCACGTGGGTGCGCGAGTACCTCCTGGTCCTGATGGTCGCCGCGGTGGTGACGTATGCCGCGACGCCGCTGCTGCGTGCCGTCGCCGTGCGCCTCGGGGCCTTCACCCCCGTCCGTGACCGGGACGTCCACTCCGCCCCGATCCCACGGCTCGGGGGAGTGGCGATCTTCCTGGGGTTCGCGGCGTCGATGCTCGCGGCGAGCCACCTGCCGTTCCTCGGCCAGGTCTTCGTCCTCGGGCCCGAGCTCAAGGGCGTGCTCTACGGCGCAGCGATCGTGTGCCTCATCGGCGCGATCGACGACATCCGCGAGATGGACTGGCTGACCAAGATGGGCGGCCAGATGTTCGCCGCCGGCATCATGGCGTTCAGCGGGATCCAGCTCTTCCAGCTCCCGATCGGCGGGGTGACGGTGCTGCCGACGCCGATCATGGTGGGGCTCACCGTCTTCGCCGTCGTCGTCTTCACCAACGCCGTCAACTTCATCGACGGGCTCGACGGGCTCGCGGCGGGGGTGGTGGTCATCGCGGCAACGTCGTTCTTCATCTACAGCTACGGCATCTCGCGCACCTTCGACCCGCCGAACGTGTTCTCCTCGGCCACCCTCATCTCGGCCGCGCTGATCGGCTGCTGCCTGGGGTTCCTCCCGCACAACTACCACCCCGCCCGGCTGTTCATGGGCGACTCGGGGGCGCTCCTGCTCGGCCTGTTGCTGGCGGCGGCCACGATCTCCACCACGGGGAACGTCACGCCGTCGCAGGTCAGCACCAACCCGGTGGCCGCGACCCTGCTGCCGCTCGTCGTGCCGCTCGCGATCATCCTGCTGCCGCTCGTCGACATCCTGCTCGCGGTCGTGCGCCGCACCCGCCGGGGGGAGCGCCCCTGGCAGCCCGACAAGCAGCACCTGCACCACCGGATGCTGCAGATCGGTCACGGCCACCGCCGGGCCGTGCTGCTGCTGTGGCTGTGGGCGGCCGTGACCTCCCTGGGGTCGGTGAGCTTCGTCCTCGTGCCCGACCCGCTCGTCGCGGCGATCGGCGTCCTCGTGGCGGTGGTCGTCGCCGGCGTGCTCACGGTCTGGCTGCCCCGCTGGTCCACCCCCGGGCACCGGCCCCGCCGGGTCACCTGACCCGGGCCCACCCGGGCCCGCCCGCGCGCGCCCGAGGCCACCCGCGCCCGCCCGAGGCCACCGCGCCCGCCCGAGGCCACCGCGCCCGCCCGAGCCCCGGGATCGGCCGATCGGGGCGAGTTCGCCCGATTCGCGCCCCACCCGACCCCGGACGGCCGTACGGTTCCCCCGCTCCGTTCCAGGACCAGAGGGGGGACCCACACCATGAGCTCGTTCGACCACACGGCTGCCGACGCCACGCTGCCCGACCAGCCCGACCGCAGCGGGGAGGCCGCCGTCCCCACCACGTCGCCCACCGCACCGGTGGCCTCGACGCCCTCCGCGGCGCCCTCCGCCCCGGCACCCGCGGCAGCCTTCGCCCCGGCACCTGCGGCAGCCTCCGCCACGGGACCCGCGCCGGCGACGCCGGGCGCGGCGGCACCCGTGCCCGTCGGAGCCCCCGTGCGGGCGGCGCAGCCGGTCGAGATCGTCCCGCGCGGCATCCTGTGGTCGCTCGCCGCGATCCCGC
Organism: Pedococcus sp. NPDC057267; assembly: GCF_042668795.1. Lineage (NCBI taxonomy): Bacteria > Bacillati > Actinomycetota > Actinomycetes > Micrococcales > Intrasporangiaceae > Pedococcus > Pedococcus sp. NPDC057267. The sequence continues at coordinate 12,842 of NZ_JBHUYG010000088.1, forward strand.
TCGGCATGCTCACCTCGGTACTCATCTGGAGGCTGGGCTACATCGCCTCGATCTCCAGCTTCCTCATCGCCGGTCTCGCCACGTGGCTGTACACCAAGGGCGCCCGGGCGGTCCCGCGCCGCGGGCTGGTCCCGCTGGTCGGCGTCATCGTCGCCGGCGTGGTGCTGTCCTTCCTGGCCATCGTGGCCGGCGACATCGTGGACTACCACGGCACGCCCGAGGGCCAGGCCCTCGGCTACCCGTCGGCCCTCGACATGGTCGCGGCGAACCTCTTCGACCCCAAGGTGCTCGGCTCGTACGGCTCCGACCTCGTCATGTTCGTCGTCTTCGCGGCGCTCGGGATCTTCGGCACGCTCCGGCGGCTCATGCGGTCGCGCGGCTGACCCCGGGGTCCGCGCGGCTGGCCCCGGCGGACCCGCGGCACCTGCTCCATCGCCCAGCCCCGTCCCCGGCGCCCGGGGGCGGGGCTGCCTGCTGCCGTCCCGGGACGGTGGTCCCTGGCCGGGACCAGGGTGTGGTTTGGGCCCGGGGGAGAGCTTGTGATAGCTTTCACAAGCGCCGGAGACGGCGTCCCGACCCTCTTTCGCCAGGCACCCAGCCCCGACGAACCAGGCAGGCCAGACCATGTCGCAGCAGACCACGCCCCGGGGTGACAACCTCTTCCACGTGGTGCTCCGCCGGGCCCTGGTCCCCGCGGCGGTCGCCGGCCTCGTCACGTCGGTCGTGCTCGGCGTCGTCCGCGGCCTCACCGGGGGTGTGGCCGGCCTCGTCGGCGTCGTCATCGCCCTGGCGTTCTTCGCGTCCGGCCTCGTGATGGTCGGGCGGTTCGTGCGCGACCGCAGCGAGCCGATGCTCTTCATGGCCGTCGGCATGGCGGTCTACTTCGCCCAGGTGCTCGTGCTCCTGGGCGTGCTGGTCGTCGTCCGCCGGATCGACTCGCTCGACAGCGTCGCAGCCGGGATCGCGATGCTCGTCACCGTGCTCGTCTGGCAGGCGGCGCAGGTGCTGGCGTGGCGGCGCGCCCGCGTGCCCGTCTACGACGAGCCGGACAGCGGGACGGTGGCGCCGTGAGCGCCACAGCCCGCGTCGCGGGTGGCCGTCGGGGTCGGGTAGCGTACGGGCTGTCGTACGCCACGACTCCGGCCAGCGTCCGTCCGCGCAGTTCCTGCTGCACTGGCCCCCGACCCGGAGCGGCGGTGCGGCTGCTCGACACTTCACTGGAGGAGAGGCTGTGAGCCTGAACGTGGTGCCCATGCACATTGCCGGCGTCGTCCCCGCCGCCGGCGGCGGCGAGGGCGGATTTCAGACGCCGGGCGTCGCGAACTTCTGGTGGCCGCTGATCGGCGGTGACAGCCCCTGGACCTTCACGCGCCCCGCGCTCGTGCTGCTGATCTCGGTCGGCATCCTCGCGTGGTTCTTCGTCGGCACCAGCAGCAAGCTCTCCGTGGTCCCGAGCCGGCGCCAGTTCCTCGTCGAGGGCACGTACAACTTCGTGCGCAACACGATCGGCCGCGACATCATCGGCAGCAAGGACTTCCTGCAGTTCCTGCCGCTGCTGTTCACGCTCTTCACGCTGATCCTGCTGAACAACGTCTTCGGCATCGTGCCCTTCGTGCAGTTCCCGACGATGAGCCGCCTCGGCATCCCGCTGGTGCTCACGCTGATCGTGTACATCACGTACCACACGGTCGCGATCCGCCGGAAGCACGGCGTTCTGGCCTACTTCAAGTCCCTCGTCCCGCCGGGGCTGCCGGGCTGGCTCAAGCCGATCCTGTTCGTGCTCGAGTTCCTCACCTACTTCGTGATCCGGCCGCTGACCCTGGCGCTGCGACTCATGGGCAACATGCTCGCCGGCCACCTCATGCTGCTGGTGTTCATCCTCGGCGGTGAGTACCTCCTGCTCCACGGCGGCAACCTGTTCCTCAAGTTCTCCGGCGTGCTGTCCTTCGGCTTCTCGATCGGCATGACGTTCTTCGAGCTGCTCATCGAGTTCCTGCAGGCGTTCATCTTCACCCTGCTGGCCGCGCTGTACATCGCCGACGCGGTCTCCGAGCACCACTGACCCCACAGTCCCGGGGCCCCGGTCCCGTCCGCAGCACCAACTGAACACACACCCACGACACCGGGAACCCCTCCCGGTGCCACCGAAAGGATCGAAAATGACCGGCAACATCGCCTTCCTCGGCTACGGCCTCGCCGCGATCGGCCCCGGCATCGGTGTCGGCCTGATCTTCGCCGCCTACATCAACGGTGTCGCCCGCCAGCCCGAGGCTCGCGGAATGCTCCAGACCATCGCCTTCACCGGCATGGCCATCACCGAGGCGCTCGCGATCCTCGGTCTGGTGTTCGCGTTCGTCTTCAAGGGCTGACCTCCCCCTAGTCCCACCCTCCCGAGCTCCAACAGATAGGACGCGATGTGATTACCGCATCCGTGGTTGCCGCCGGGGAGACCAACGGTTTCCCTTCGGGTTTCCCGCTGCTCCCGCACCCTGCCGAGATGATCGTCGGGGTCATCGCCTTCGCGATCTTGTACTGGCTGTACAAGACGAAGGTGGTGCCGCGCATGGAGGAGGTGTACGCCGAGCGCACCGCCGCGATCGAGGGCGGCATGCAGCAGGCCGAGGAGGCCCAGCAGCAGGCCCAGGCTGCCCTCGAGCAGTACCAGGCCCAGCTGGCCGAGGCCCGGGCGGAGGCCGCGCGCATCCGTGAGGAGGCTCGCGAGCAGGGTGCGGCGATCGTCGCCGAGATGCGCGGCCACGCGCAGACCGAGGCGGCTCGCATCACCGAGGCTGCGCACAAGCAGATCGAGGCCGAGCGCCAGCAGGCGGTCGTCCAGCTGCGCAGCGAGGTGGGCCGCCTGTCCACCGACCTGGCCAGCCGCATCGTCGGGGAGTCGCTCGAGGACGAGGCGCGCCAGCGCGGGATCGTCGACCGCTTCCTCGCCGAGCTCGAGGCCGGCGACGTCAAGCCCGAGAAGGTCGGGGAGGGCGCCTGATGCGTGGTTCGTCGCGGGCCGCTGCGCTCGCCGGCAGCAAGGCGCTCGACGCCGCGCTGGCCGGGGGCGTCGACCGCAGCCGGCTCGGTGACGAGCTGCTCGCGGTCGCGACCACCATCGACGGCTCCGCCACGCTGCGCCGGGCCCTCGCCGACCCCTCGCGCGAGGGGTCGGACAAGGCCGCCCTGGCCGAGCGCCTGCTGACCGGCAAGGTCACCCCCGAGACGGTCGTCGTGGTGAAGAACCTCGCCGGCCAGCGCTGGGCCGCCGAGCGCGACCTGCCCGACACCGTGGAGGAGCTCGGCATCTCTGCCGTCCTCGCGGGCGCCGAGCAGGCGAGCCGGATCGACCGCGTGGAGGACGAGCTCTTCCGGTTCGAGCGGACCGTGGCGGCCAACCCCGAGCTGCGTGACGCGCTGACCAACCGGCAGGGCGACCCCCAGGCCAAGGCCGAGCTCGTGCAGCGGCTGCTGGAGGGCAAGACCGCACCGGAGACCCTCCGACTGGCGCGCCAGGCCGTGCTCGCCCCCCGGGGCCGCAAGCTCGACCGGACGCTCGAGGCATACCTCGCCCTCGCCGCCCAGCGGCGTGAGCAGGTGACCGCCGTCGTGACGGTGGCGCACGACCTCACCGCCCAGCAGCGCGAGCGGCTCGCCGCGGCGCTGCAGAACATCTACGGCAAGCCGGTGCAGCTCCAGCAGGTCCTCGACCCGCACGTCATGGGCGGCATCCGGGTGCAGGTCGGCGACGAGGTCGTCGACGGCACCGTGCTGCGGCGGCTCGACGAGGCGCGACGGCACATCACCGGGAGCTGACGGCCGCGCGCCGCCTGCACCCCCAACCGACAACGCAGGACACACGACAGAGGTCGGCTCAGCCCGAGCCGGCAGCTGCACCACCAAGGGAGAAGAGAGTCAGATGACGGAGCTTTCGATCCGTCCGGAGGAGATCCGGGACGCACTGGACAACTTCGTTCAGTCCTACGAGCCCGGCGCGGCCTCCCGCGAAGAGGTCGGCCGCGTCGTCGACGCCGGTGACGGCATCGCCCACGTCGAGGGCCTGCCCTCGGCCATGACCAACGAGCTGCTCGAGTTCGAGGACGGCACGCTGGGCCTGGCGCTCAACCTCGACGTCCACGAGATCGGCGTCGTCATCCTCGGTGACTTCTCCAAGATCGAGGAGGGCCAGGAGGTCAAGCGCACCGGCGAGGTCCTGTCGGTCCCCGTCGGCGACGAGTACCTCGGCCGCGTCGTGAACCCGCTCGGCCAGCCGATCGACGGCCTCGGCGAGGTCGGCGCCACCGAGCGCCGCGCGCTCGAGCTTCAGGCGCCCACGGTGGTGCAGCGCAAGTCGGTCCACGAGCCGCTGCAGACCGGCCTCAAGGCCGTCGACGCGATGACCCCGATCGGCCGTGGCCAGCGCCAGCTCATCATCGGCGACCGCCAGACCGGCAAGACCACGGTCGCGGTCGACACGATCATCAACCAGAAGGAGTTCTGGGAGTCGGGCGACCCGGAGAAGCAGGTCCGCTGCATCTACGTCGCCATCGGCCAGAAGGGCTCCACCATCGCCTCGGTGCGCGGCACCCTCGAGGCGGCCGGTGCCCTCGACTACACCACGATCGTCGCGGCTCCCGCCTCCGACTCGGCCGGCTTCAAGTACCTCGCCCCCTACACCGGCTCGGCCATCGGCCAGCACTGGATGTACCAGGGCAAGCACGTCCTCATCGTCTTCGACGACCTGTCCAAGCAGGCCGAGGCCTACCGCGCCGTGTCGCTGCTGCTGCGCCGCCCGCCGGGCCGCGAGGCATACCCCGGTGACGTCTTCTACCTGCACAGCCGGCTGCTCGAGCGCTGCGCCAAGCTCTCCGACGAGCTCGGCGCCGGCTCGATGACGGGCCTGCCGATCATCGAGACCAAGGCCGGCGACGTCTCCGCGTACATCCCGACCAACGTCATCTCGATCACCGACGGCCAGATCTACCTGCAGGCCGACCTGTTCAACGCCAACGTGCGCCCGGCGATCGACGTGGGTGTGTCGGTGTCCCGTGTCGGTGGTGCCGCGCAGATCAAGGCGATGAAGGACGTCTCGGGCCGCCTGAAGCTCGACCTCGCGCAGTTCCGCGCGATGGAGGCGTTCGCCATGTTCGCGTCCGACCTCGACGCCGCGTCCCGCGCCCAGCTCGCCAAGGGTGCCCGCCTGGTCGAGCTGCTCAAGCAGCCGCAGTCGGCGCCGTACCCGGTCGAGGAGCAGGTCGTCTCGATCTGGGCCGGCACCTCGGGCCAGCTCGACTCGGTCGCCGTCGAGGACGTCCGCCGGTTCGAGGCCGAGTTCCTGGACTACCTGCGCCGGGAGAAGAAGGGCCTGCTGGACGCCATCCGCGAGTCCAAGAAGTTCGAGGACGAGACCCGCTCCGGGCTCGAGGACGCCGTCAAGGCGTTCAAGGAGCAGTTCGCCGCCTCCGGTTCCGAGACCACCCCGGTCGGCCACGAGGCCGACCCGGGCGAGCTCGAGCACGAGGTCGAGCAGGAGCAGATCGTCAAGCAGAAG
>NZ_JBHUYG010000089.1:0-18263 GCF_042668795.1 Pedococcus sp. NPDC057267
GGCCGGCGTCGTGCCGGCCGGGCCCGTGGGGGGGTCCGATGCGGGCCCCCGCATCCGCGCCCGGGTCGCGGGCGCGGGTGCGGGAGCGGGTCAGGCGAGCGGCTTGGCCGCCTGGACGAACTCGTTGGTGTAGGTCTTGGACAGGTCGATGCTCTTGCCCTTCACCTTGGGGTTGAACTCGCCCAGCACCGCGAGGCACGTCGCGGGACCGTCGCTCGGCATCAACCCGGTCGGGTTGAAGATGCCCTTCTCGCTGTCCAGCGCCTTGACGTAGGCGGCCTTTCCGACGCCCTTGTAGTAGTCGGCCGGCATCTTGTCGGCGATCTCGGCGGCCGAGTGGCCCTGGATCCAGGTGAGCGTCGAGACGTACGCGTTGACGAGCTTCTGGACGGTGTCCTTGTGGGCGTCCACCCAGCTGGTCTGCATGTAGAGCGACGTCGCCGGGTAGGTGCCGCCCAGGGCCGCCTTGGAGCCCTCCGCCGTGCGCATGTCGAGCAGGATGAACGCCGTGCCGTCAGCGACCGCCTGCGACACCGTGGGCTCAGTGGTCATGCCGCAGTCGATCGCCTTCTGCTTCATGGCCGCGATGAAGGTCTGCCCGGCGCCGACGCCGCGGCGGGTCTCCTGGCTCGGGTCGACCCCGTTCTTCTTGCTGAGGTACTGCGTGAGGAAGTCGGTCGACGAGCCGGTGTCAGTGATGCCGAGCTGGCGGCCCTTGAAGTCGGCCGGGCTCTTCACCTTGCCCTTGAGGTCGCTGCGGCACAGCTCGACCTCACCGGGGATCTGCAGCATCGAGACCACGGCCTCGGACGACTTGCCCTGCGCCTGCAGGGCGATGTTGTGGTCGTAGAAGCCGCCGACGCCCTGGACCTGGCCTGCGAGCATGTTCTCGGTGGCGTCGCCACCGGCCGGCTCGTCGACGAGGTTCACGTTCACGCCGGCCTTGTCGTAGTAGCCGAGCTGCTTGGCCAGCATGAACGGCAGGTAGATCTGCTTGCTCATGCCGCCGACCATGATCGTGACGGTCGGTGCCGACGCGTCCTTGGCACCTCCGGCCGAGCTGCTGGACGAGCCGGCCGAGCCGCCGGACGTGCTGCCCGAGGCGTTGTTGGCGCAGGCGGCCAGCGAGACGCTGGCCAGGGCTGCCGTCGCGACGGCAGCGAGGCGCTTGGTGTTCATGCACTCTCCTTTGAGTTGCGGTGCTTGCGTGGTGTGCGGGTGGCCGGTCCTTCCGGCGGCGTCGTCACTCGATGGCCGCTCCCCCGTGCGCCTGCGGCGGCCGCCAGCGCAGGAGCCGGCGCTCGAGGACGGTGATCAGTCCCTCGGCGGTGAGGGCGATGACCGCCACGAGGACCATCCCCGCGAGCACACCGTTCATGTCGAAGTTGTTCTGCGACGAACGGATCAGCAGGCCCAGGCCCTTGTTGGCGCCGAGGATCTCGCCGACCAGGGCTCCGATGAGGGCGAACCCGAAGCTGATGTGCAGGCTCGCGAGGATCCATGTGAACGCCGACGGCAGGACGACGTCCCTGGCCACCTGCCACCGGGTCGCGCCGAGCAGCCGGGCGTTGGCGATGAGGTTCCGGTCGACCTCGCGGGCGCCCTGGAAGGCGTTGAAGAACACCCCGAAGAACACGAGGACCACGGCCAGGATGACCTTGGACTGGATGCCGAAGCCGAACGCCACGGTGAAGATCGAGCCGAGGATGATGCGCGGGATCGAGTTGGCCGCCTTGAGGAACGGCGCGAACAGCTCGGAGAGCAGCTGCACGCGGCCGAGCGCGATGCCGAGGACGATGCCGAGCACCGACCCGATGACGAAGCCGAGCACTGCCTCCTCGAGCGTCGTCACGACCTGCTCGCCGAGCGAGCCCTGGCTCGTCCCGACCGTCACCCAGTCGCGCAGGTCGGCCCAGACCCCGGAGGGCTCGCCCCAGAAGAACGGGTCGACCACCTTGGCGTTGACGAGCAGCTGCCACGCGGTGAGGGCGACGACGACGATGGCGCCGCGTGCGGCGGCGAGCACCAGCCGACGTCGCCGCGCGGCCCGCCGCGCTGAGGAGCCGGTGCGCCGGTCGCCGGCCCCGGGGTTCCGTGTCCGCTCCGCCTGGCTCGCCTGCGAGAGCGAGGTGTCGTTGCCCGCGGGGCTGTCGTGCGCGGTGTCGATCATGACGCCACCGCCACGGCTCGCGTGGTGCGGGCGTACGCCTCTTCGACCTCGGCCCGCAGCGCCTCCCAGATCTGCTCGTACAGCCGCACGAACCTGGGGTCGAAACGGATCTCCTGCACTACCCGCGGGCGCGGCAGGTCGATCTCGAACTCGGCCTTGACCGTGCCTGGGCCGGCGGTGAGGACGACGACCTTGTCCGCGAGGGCGATCGCCTCCTCCAGGTCGTGGGTCACGAAGACGACCGCGGGCCGGGTCTGGTCCCACAGCTGGAGCAGCTCGGTCGACATGATCGCCCGCGTCTGCACGTCGAGGGCGGAGAACGGCTCGTCCATGAGCAGGATCCGCGGCTGGTTGATGAGCGTCTGCGCGAGGGCCACGCGCTTGCGCATGCCGCCGGAGAGCTGGTGGGGGTACCGGTCCTCGAACCCGCTCAGGCCCACCCGGCGCAGCCAGTCGCGCGACTGGACGAGCGCCTCGGACCGCGACACCCCGCGGTAGACCGGTCCGGCGCTGACGTTGTCCAGCACCGTCCGCCAGGGGAACACCGCGTCCTGCTGGAAGACGAATCCGGTGCCGACGCCGATGCCACGGACCGGCTCGCCGTGGACGAGCGCCTCCCCCTTCGACGGGCGCTCGAGGCCCGAGACCAGGGTCAGGGTGGTCGACTTGCCGCACCCGGTCGGACCGACGACGGCGCAGAACTGGCCGTCCTCGACCGTCAGCGACAGGTCCTGCAGGGCGGTGTACGTCCCGCCGTCCGACGTCGCGAACTTCTTGGTGACGTTCCGCAGCTCGATGGCCGCCATGGGGAGTTCCCTTCTCGTCGTTGAGTTGCGTCACCGTAGGAAGGGGGGCGAGGCGGCAGGAAGCGTTGTGCGCGTTGCGACCGATAGCCGCGATAGCGATGGTTTTGTGCAATCTGCTCAGCCATGCTGGTTCCGGCGCCACCGAGGGCGCCCGGGCGCCACCGTCGGCGCCACCACGAGGACGGGAGAGGTATGCCGCGACTGGGCCGGACGCTGGCGGCGCGCATCCTCGCCGCGGTCCTCGGCATCGTGGTGGTGACCCTGGCCGTGGGCTTCGCGCTGTTCTCCCGCCTCGCCGCGAACCAGGCCGACGCGCAGGCGCGCGAGCAGGCGGCGGGCATCGCCGAGGCCGTGGGCCGCTCCCCCGAGGTCGCCCGGGCGCTGGCCGACGGCGACCCCGGCAACCAGATCCCCGCGCTCGCCGAACGTGTCCGCGCGAGCACCCACGCCTCCTACGTCGTGGTCATCGACCGCGCCGGCATCCGCCACTCCCACCCCAACCCCGAACTGATCGGCCAGCGCGTGGAGGAGCCGGTCGTCGCGCTCGACGGCAGGGTCCACACGGGAATGAACGAGGGCAGCCTCGGCCGGTCCGCCAACGCCAAGGCGCCCGTGGTCGCGGCCGACGGCAGCGTCGTGGGCGAGGTGTCGGTCGGCATCCTGGAGACCCAGGTGAGTGGTCGCCTGCACGCCGAGCTGGCCGACATCGCGCTCTACTGCGCGGTGGCCCTGGCCCTCGGCGTCGGCGCCTCCCTCCTGCTCGCACGCGCCATCAAGCGGGTCACCTTCGGGCTGGAACCGGCCGAGATCGTGGGCCTGGTCCAGGAGCGCGAGGCGATGCTGCACGGCATCCGCGAGGGCGTGCTCGGGGTGGACGCGGCCGGTGCCATCAACGTCCTCAACGACGAGGCCCGGCGGTTGCTGGGCCTGCAGCACGCTCGGCTCGGGCAACGCGTCGAGGAGCTGCTTCCCGAGGGACGCGTGCGCCGGATCGTCACCGGCGAGGTCCCCGGCTCGGACCTCGTCGCCGTCACCGACGAGCACCTGCTGGTCCTCAACCGGCGGCCGGTCAGCGTCGCCGGCCGCGACGCCGGGTCCGTCGTCACCATCCGGGACCGCACCGAGATGGAGGCCCTGCTGCGCCAGCTCGACTCCATGGAGGGCCTGTCGACGGCCCTGCGGGCGCAGGAGCACGAGTTCTCCAACCGGCTGCACGTCCTCGCGGTGCTCCTCGAGCTCGGGGAGGTCGAGGAGGCGACGCGCTACAGCAGCCAGCTCCAGGCCGAGACGACGTATGCCAGCGAGGAGGTCCGCACGCGGATCGGCTCCCCGGTCGTCGCCGCGCTCCTGCTCGCCAAGTCAACCGTCGCCGCCGAGCGCGACGTCGCCGTCCGGCTCGCACCGGAGAGCCAGCTCCGTGCCGACGAGGGTGGCGAGCTGCCGCTGGTCTCGGTCCTGGGCAACCTCGTGGACAACGCCGTCGATGCCGTCGCCAACGACCCCCGGACCGCGGGCGACAGCCCGCGCGGGACCGTGACCGTGACCCTCACGACCGCCCCCGGGACGGACGGCCGCGCCCGGTTGCACCTCGTGGTCGAGGACACCGGACCCGGCATACCGCAGGACCAGCTGCGCGAGGTGTTCGTCGACGGGTTCACGACCAAGGAGCCGCGCGGCGCCATGCGTCGCGGCGTCGGGCTCGCCCTCGTGCACCGGCTCGTCACGCGGGCCGGCGGCACCATCGTCGCCAGCTCCCCCGCCGGCGCGCGGTTCGAGGTCACCCTGCCGCTGCGGGTGGCCGAGGTGGCGTCGTGATCCGCGTGCTCGTGGTCGACGACGACTACCACGTGGCGCACGCCCACGCGCTGAGCGTGGCGAAGCTGCCCGGCTTCGAGGTCGTGGGCCAGGCCCACAGCGGCACCGAGGCACAGGAGCTGGTCGGGTCGACCGCGCCCGACCTGCTCCTGCTCGACATGTACCTGCCCGACTTCGACGGGCTCGACCTGGTCCGGCGGCTGACCGCCTCAGGAGGTCTCGTCCCCGACTTCCTGCTGGTGACCGCCGCGCGCGACATCGAGTCGGTCCGCACCGCGATGCAGCTCGGGGCCTTCTACTACCTCGTGAAGCCGTTCACCTTCGCCGCGCTCCGCGAGCAGCTCGAGGCGTACCGCGCCTGGGCCCAGCACGCGCAGACCGCACCCGAGGCCGACCAGGAGACCATCGACGCGCTGTACCGGATGCGCTCCACCGCCCCCCGCCGACCGCCCGCCACCCAGTCGCTGCAGCCGACCATGGCCAAGGTGCTCGACATCGTCGCGTCGGCGCCGCAGCCGATCGGCGCGACCGAGGTGGCAGCGATCCTGGGGGCCAGCCGTCCGACCGCCCAGCGCTACCTCGCGACCCTCGTCAGGAAGCGGTTCCTCGACCTCGACCTCGCCTACGGCAGCACCGGGCGGCCGGAGCACCGCTACGTGCGCCGTCGCACCTGAGCCGACCGCATGGCCGACCGTGCCCCCGCCCTGGTCGTGGCGTGGCTGTGCTGGTCCTCGGGCCCGAGCTCGCCGTCCGCGTGGTCGGCGTGCGACAGGGCCTCCGACAGCAGCGCACGCACATGGGTGTTGGCGGCCGTGTAGTACACGAAGGTGCCCTGCCGCCGCCCCTGGACCAGCCCCGCGAGACGGAGCTTGGCCAGGTGCTGGCTCACCGACGTGGGGCTCACCCCGGCCAGCTCGGCGAGGCAGGTCACCGACGACTCCCCCTGGAGCAGGGCCCACAGGAGCTTGATCCGTGTCGGGTCGGCCAACATCCGGAAGGTCTCGGCGGCCAGGTGCGCCTGCCCGTCCTCGGGCATCGAGAGGTCAGGGAGGCTGTCGTGCATGCCGCAACCCTACTGCGTGCATACCTTCACAGGTACGCAGATATGCTGCTGGCCATGCCACACCCGACCGTCGACCCGCACGGCCCCGACCAAGGCTCCCCATCGGCCGCGGCCACGGAGCCGGGAGGCGCCCACGACCGCGACGACCCCTCGCCCGGACACCCCGGGCGCGGGCACGACGACGGGCACCACGAGGAAGGGCACGAGCACGACGACCACGACCACGGGCACGGCTGGTGGGACCGGGTCCGCCACGTCCTGACCCCCCACTCGCACGACGCCGCCGACTCCCTCGACACCGCACTGGAGTCGAGCGCCCGCGGGATCCGTGCCGTCAGGCTCAGCCTCGTGGGCCTGGGTTCCACCGCGCTGCTGCAGCTGGTCGTGGTGGCCGTGTCCGGCTCCGTGGCCCTCCTCGCGGACACGATCCACAACTTCTCCGACGCCCTCACCGCCCTGCCGCTGTGGGTCGCCTTCCTCCTCGGCCGACGCGCGGCCACGCGCCGCTACACCTACGGGTTCGGCCGCGCCGAGGACCTGGCCGGCCTGTTCGTCATCGCGATGATCGCCCTCTCGGCGGTCCTCGCCGCCTGGGAGGCCGTGCGCCGGCTGCTCGACCCCGCCCCGGTGCACAACCTCGGCTGGGTCGCGGTCGCCGGCTTCCTGGGCTTCCTCGGCAACGAGGCGGTCGCGGCCTACCGGATCCGGGTGGGGCGGGCCATCGGGTCGGCGGCGCTCGTCGCCGACGGCCACCACGCCCGCACCGACGGCCTCACGTCCCTCGCGGTCCTGCTCGGTGCCGGCGGTGTCGCCCTCGGGTGGCGCTGGGCCGACCCTGCCGTCGGGCTGGGCATCACGCTCGCCATCCTGCTCGTGCTGCGGACGGCTGCTCGCGAGGTCTTCCGCCGGTTGATGGACGGTGTGGAGCCGGAGCTGACGGCGTCCGCCGAGGCGGCCGTCACCGGCACGCACGGGGTGCTGGGTCTGCGGCGGCTCCGACTGCGATGGATCGGGCACGAGGTCCACGCGGACGTCTCGGTCGTGGTGGATGCCGCGCTCACCCTCACCCAGGCGCACCGGCTGGCCGAGGCCGTCGAGCAGCGCCTGCTCGCGGCGGTGCCGCGCCTGCGCGACGCGGTCGTCGCGACGTCACCCGCAGGACCCGCGGCCGACGCCTGACCCGGCCGGCCCGACGGGGCGGGGCGGGGCGGGGCGGGGTCCGGCCGGCCGGAGGACAGCGCGCAGCGCGACGGAGGTCGCCGGTGCCGCGGGGTCAGCCCAGGGTGGCGGCGTGGTCGGGGACGTAGGTCGTCTGCTCGCGCGGGGGCCGCTCGTACCCCTTGGGCTTCGGGCGCTCGGGCAACGCCAGTGACGGGGCCGGCACCTCGGCATACGGGATGGTCGAGAGCAGGTGCGCCATCATGTTGAGCCGCGCGCGCTTCTTGGAGTCCGACTCCACGACGTACCACGGGGCCTCGGGGATGTCGGTGTGCACCATCATCTCGTCCTTGGCGCGCGAGTAGTCCTCCCAGCGGGTGATCGACTCGAGGTCCATCGGTGAGAGCTTCCACTGCCGCATGGGGTCGCTGAGCCGCGACTTGAACCGGCGCTGCTGCTCGGAGTCGCTGACCGAGAACCAGTACTTGCGCAGCAGGATGCCGTCCTCGACGAGCAGCCGCTCGAAGATCGGGCACTGGTGCAGGAACCTGCGGTGCTCGTGCGGTGTGCAGAAGCCCATGACCCGCTCGACGCCGGCGCGGTTGTACCAGGACCGGTCGAAGAGGGTTATCTCGCCAGCCGCCGGCAGGTGCTCGACGTACCGCTGGAAGTACCACTGGGTGCGCTCCCGCTCCGTCGGCGTGGGCAGCGCGACGATCCGCGCGTTGCGCGGGCTCAGGTACTCGGTGATGCGCTTGATCGTGCCGCCCTTGCCCGCGGCGTCACGACCCTCGAAGACGACGACGACGCGCTGCCCCTGCGCCTTGACCCACTCCTGGACCTTGACGAGCTCGGCCTGCAGGCGGAACAGCTCCGCCTCGTACACCTCCACGGGGAGCGAACCGGTCGAGCCTGCGTCCTTGGCCATGCGTCGATGGTAGGCGCGGGCGCCCCCCGGTGGCCGGTCGTGGGCTACGAGCCCGTCGTGGCCGAGGCGGCCCGCGCGATCCCGTCCAGCGCCGAGGCCAGGCCACCGGGCGCCACCTCGCGCAGCTCGTAGCGTGCGCGCACGAGCGGTACCGGCACCGACAGCACCCGCGTGAGGTCGATGGGTGTACCGCTCACGACCGCGTCGCAGGCCCCCGCGTCGACCGCCGCGCGGATCGTGGCCTCGAGGTCGCGGACCTGCTCGGCGCCGTAGCCCATGGCCGGCAGGATGCCGCGGGCGTTCGGGTACTTCGCGTACGTCGCCGCGATCGACCCCACGGCGTAGGGCACGGGGTCGACGAGATCCGCGGCCCCCGCCGCGCGGGCCCCCACGACGCCCGCGCCCCACGACATCGAGCCGTGGGTGAGGGTCGGGCCGTCCTCGACGACGAGGACGCGCCGCCCGCGGACGGCGGCTGCGTCGTCGAGGGTCACGGGGCTCTCGGCCCGCAGCACGGTGGCGTGCGGGTTGAGCGAGCGCACCGAGGCCTCGACCGCCTCGACGTCGGCGGGGCGCGCGGAGTCGCACTTGGCGACGAGGACGACGTCGGCCATCCGGACGTTCGCCTCACCCGGGTGGTACGCCGTCTCGTCGCCTGGGCGCAGCGGGTCGGCCAGGACGATGTGGAGGTCGGGGGCGTAGAACGGCAGGTCGTTGTTGCCGCCGTCCCAGAGGACGACGTCGGCCTCGCGCTCGGCCTCCCGCAGGATGCGCTCGTAGTCGACCCCGGCGTAGACGACGACACCGGCGTCGAGGTGCGGCTCGTACTCCTCGCGCTCCTCGATCGTGCAGTCGTACCGGTCGAGGTCGGCGTACGAGGCGAAGCGCTGGCACGCCTGGGCGGCGAGGTCCCCGTACGGCATCGGGTGCCGCACCGCCACGACCCGCAGCCCCCGCTGGCGCAGGAGTCGCGCGACGTGGCGGGTCGTCTGGCTCTTGCCCACGCCGGTGCGCACGGCCGTCACCGCCACGACCGGCCTGCTGCTGCGCAGCATGGTCCGGCGCGCCCCGTGGAGCCGGAAGTCGGCGCCGGCAGCGATGCACCGCGACGCCAGGTGCATGACGTGCTCGTGCCGCACGTCGGAGTAGGCGAACACGACGAGGTCCACCGCCTCGCGGGCGAGGAGGTCCTGCAGCTCGGACTCGGCGACGATCGGGATCCCTTGCGGGTACAGGGATCCCGCGAGCTCGGTCGGGTAGCGCCGCCCGTCGATGTCGGGGATCTGGGTGGCGGTGAAGGCGACCACCTCGACGCCAGGGTCGTCCCGGAAGACCACGTTGAAGTCGTGGAAGTCACGTCCGGCTGCCCCCAGGACGACGACGCGGGTGCGGGTGGTGCTGCTGCTGGTCATGACCGTCTCCCCGGCCGGGTTCCTGCCGTGGCCGACGCACCCACGACGGGTGGTCCTGGGGAGGGACCCTCCACCTCGAGTCTCCCACCGGGCGCCCGGGCGCGAACCGGCCCGAGGGGGCGATCTTCGTCACGGGGACTCCCCCGTCAGAGCTCCCGGTGGGACGATCGAGAGGTGAGCGACACGGCCTCGCGTTCGGGGTCCGGCGGTGTCGGGAAGGCACCACCGTACGACGCCACGCACGAGCACATCGCGATGGCGCAGGACTGGGTGGCGAGCAACTACAGCCCCCTCCCCGTCGTCCTCGCCCACGCCGAGGGCGCCTGGGTCACCGACATCGACGGGCGCCGCTACCTCGACGCCCTCGCCGGCTACTCGGCCCTCAACTTCGGCCACCTGCACCCGGGGCTGGTCGCGGCGGCCCGGACCCAGCTCGAACGGCTCACCCTGACGAGCCGCGCGTTCCACAGCGACCGCCTCGGACCGTTCTGCCGGGACCTCGCGACGCTCGCCGGCAAGGACCTCGTGCTGCCGATGAACACCGGGGCAGAGGCGGTCGAGACCGCGATCAAGGCCTCGCGCCGGTGGGGGTACGAGGTCAAGGGGGTGCCGGACGGCCGGGCGCGCATCGTCGCGATGCACGGCAACTTCCACGGCCGCACGACGACGATCATCAGCTTCTCCGACGACCCGGTCGCCCGGGACCACTACGGCCCGTACACCCCCGGGTTCGACCTCGTGCCGTTCGGGGACCTCGAGGCGCTCGAGGCGGCCGTCACCGACGAGACGGTGGCCGTGCTGCTCGAGCCGATCCAGGGCGAGGGCGGGGTCGTCCTGCCGCCGGACGGCTGGCTGCGCGGGGTGCGCGAGCTGACGCGGCACCACGGCATCCTCATGGTCGCGGACGAGATCCAGTCGGGGCTCGGCCGCACCGGGACCACGTTCGCGTGCGACCTCGAGGGTGTCGTGCCCGACGTCTACGTGCTCGGCAAGGCCCTCGGTGGCGGCATCGTCCCGCTCTCGGCGGTGGTGGCCCACCGCGACGTCCTCGGCGTCTTCACCCCGGGCAGCCACGGCTCGACGTTCGGCGGGAACCCGCTCGCCGCGGCCGTCGGCCAGGCAGTCGTCGCGCTGCTCGCGACGGGCGAGTTCCAGGAGCGGGCGCGGCGGCTCGGCCTGCTGCTCGGCTCGGGCCTGCGCGCCCTCGTCGGGGAAGGCCTGGACGCGGTCAGGTGCCGTGGCCTGTGGGCGGGCGTCGACATCGACCCGTCGCTCATGACCGGGCGCGAGGCGTGCCACCGGCTGCTCGAGCGCGGCGTCCTGGCCAAGGACACCCACGGGTCGACCGTGCGCCTCGCTCCCCCGCTGGTCATCGGCGAGGGCGAGGTCGAGCTCCTGCTCGACGCCGTTGCCGGCGTCCTCGCCGACGCCCGCCGGCACCGTGGCCAGGGGCACCACGGCGACTGACGTCAGGCGCCCAGAACGAGGAACACGCCGCTGACGACGAGGCCCACCTCCACCAGCACCGTGAACACCCGCTCGTCCATGCGGTGCACCAGCCGCTTCCCGGTCCACGCCCCGAGCATCGTCGCCGGCGCCAGGACCGCGCCGAGCGTTGCCACCCGCGCGGACACCAGGTCCCCGGTGCCGTATGCCGCGAGCTTGGCGGCGTGCATCACCACCGCCCCCGCCGCCTCGGTGCCGATGTAGGCGTCCTTGACCAGGCCGTACGCGAGGAAGAACGGCGCCGTCAGGGGCCCGACGCTGCCGAGGAGCGCCGACCCGGCGCCGGAGGCGGCGCCCACGGCGACGAAGGACCGAGGGCTCGGGCGGCGCAGCTGCCGCCGGTGGACGTGCCGCAGGACGACCACCACGAGCAGGAACACCCCGAGGACGCGCTGGAGGCCGGCCGCCGGTGCCGTGGCGAACAGCAGGCCGAAGCCGAGCGCCGTCGGGACGGCCCCGAGGGCGAAGTTCCGGACGAGGCGCCAGTCGATGTGCCGCGCGTTGAAGCCCACGCGGGACCCGTTGGAGACCAGCTGGGCGAGGGTCAGGACCGGGACGGCGACCCGCAGCCCGAACAGGGCGGTGAACACCGGCAGCAGGACGACTCCGCCCCCGAAGCCGGCGACGGCCGAGACGACCGCGAGGGCGAAGGCAGCCACCGCCGCGACGGCCAGGCTCACCGGGTCCACGAGCTCACAGGGCGCTGCCGGCCAGGTAGCCGGCGCCGGCCGCGAGCATGCCTGCGACCAGGCTTCCGGCGACGTTGGCGCCCGCCATGAGGTACGAGCGGCTCTCGACCAGGCGCATGGTCTCGTAGCTGAACGTCGAGTACGTCGTCAGAGCCCCGCAGAACCCCGTCCCGAGGGCGAGGGTCACGGGGTGCGGCACCGCGTGGTGGCTGGCCAGGCCGGTGAGCAGCCCGAGCACGAGGGAGCCCACGACGTTGACCGTGAGGGTGCCCCAGGGCAGGACGCTGTCGTGCCGGGCCTGGACCGCCCGGTCGGTGAGGTAGCGCGCAGGCGCCCCCACCGCGGCACCGAGCCACAGCACCAGCAGGGCCGTCACCGCTCCCCGCCCGAGAGGTCGCCCGCGGACCCGCGGAACCGGTGCACGCGGACGCTGACGTCGTCGAGGGTGACGAGGCCCTCGGTGACGAGCTCGTCGATGACCGGCAGGAACGCGTCCACCTTCTCGGCGGTGTCGACGATGACGACGACGTCGGGCAGGTCCTCCGACAGCGACAGCAGTCGGGAGGTGTGGATCCGCTGCGACGTGCCGAAGCCCTCGATGCCGCGCAGAACGCTCGCGCCCGCCAGCCCGGCGGCGTGCGCGCGGTGCACGATCTCGGTGTAGGTGGGCTTGTGCTGCCACGTGTCGGACTCACCCAGGTAGATGGTCAGCCTCCGGGCCGGTCCGTGCAGGGTGGTCATCGGTGCTCCTCCCGGTCGGTGCTGCGCCTGCGTCGGTGGACGAGGGCGAGGGTGCCGCGCGTGGCTGACGCACCCAGGGCCACGGCGACCAGCGCCGCGACCGCGGTGAGCAGCAGGTAGGTGATGGCGGCCACGGTGGCGCCGTGCCGCAGCAGGCCGAGCGTCTCCACCGTGTAGGTGCTGAAGGTCGTGTACCCACCGAGGACCCCGACGCCCAGGAACGGCCGCAGCAGCGGGTGCGTGCCGCCGACCTCCACGACGAAGACCATGAGGACGCCGATGAGCAGGCACCCGGTGACGTTGATGGTGAAGGTCCCCCACGGGATCCCGCCCGCCGGTGCCGGGTGTGCCGTGGCGAGCAGGTAGCGCGCCGTGGCACCGAGCATCCCGCCGACCGCGACGACCGGAAGCACCCACCGGTGCGAGGACCACTCCCGGCGGGCCGGCTCCCCCCGGAGGTCGACGTCGGGGTCGACCGTGGCACCGAGGCCGAGGGGCGACTGCTGGGGCTCGGTCATGGGTCTCCTACCGGGTCGTGGGTGCACAGGACTCCAGCAGGGACTGTTGGCAGCGCGTGCGCTGCGGTTGTCGGCGAGCCCCACCGCCATCGGCTCGGAGTCTAGCGTGCGGCCAACCGCCGCACCGCTGCCCCGGCACACCGACGACCCCTCACGGTCAGGTCACGGGCCGCGACCATCACGGGGCTGCCAGTACCTCCACCACCGCGAGGTCGTAGCGGTCCGCAGTGGGCGCGGTGTCGTTGGTCGTCACAGCCGTGCCAGAGGCCGCGGTCGGGGTTGTCTGTCGCTGGACCCAGTACGTGTCCCCCGCCGGCGCGAGGTACTGGTCGACGATCGTCTGGCCGGGGCCCACGGTCCGCGCCGTCGCAGTGCTCCAGTCGGTGCCGACCCCCCAGACCCAGCTCCCGGCGCGGGTGGTCGTCACGGTGGCGCTGGGTGCTCCTGTCGCCGCGCTGGTCGCGGTGGCGGCGCCGGTGGAGGTGTCGGCGCCCAGGAAGGCGACGACGGTGAGCGACGACTGCCACGAGCCGGAAGCCTGCGTGGCCGTGACCGTGACGTTCGTCAGGGGGGTGGGGGCGACCGCCTGCCAGATCTCGGCGGTCCCGGGCTGGGCGTTCGCACGCTGCCTGAGCGTCCACGTCAGCCCACCCCCGGCGACGCCCGAGAACGCCGCCGTCCCGCCACCGCTGGGGCCGTCGGAGCTGAGGAGGGCGAGGAGCAGCTCCTGGCTGCCGGTCGTGGTCACCCCGGTGGCCGCGACGGTGGTGGCAGCCGTGCCGCGGTGGGCGCTCACCACCTTGTCGACGGTGATCGACCGGGTCGTGGTCGGGACCGTCACGGTGACGGGGTCGGACGCGGCACTGACGTTGCCGGCTGCGTCCTTCGCGGTCACGGCATACGTGTAGGAGGAGCCGCCCGCGACGGAGGTGTCCGTGTACCCGGTCCCGGTCGTGGTGGCGAGGGGCACCCCGCCCCTCAGGACCGTGTAGCTCGTCACGCCCACGTCGTCGGTGGAGGCCGTCCAGCTGAGGGCCACCTGGCCGGCGGACGGCGTGGCGACGAGGTTCGACGGCGCCGTGGGCGCGGTCGTGTCCGCGGTGGCGGTGGCGTTCGCCTCGTTCGAGCCGGCACTGATGTTGGCCGCGGCGTCCTCTGCCTTCACCACGTAGTAGTACGTGCCTGCCGACAGGCCCGAGTCCCGGTAGGTCGTCGTGGTGCCAGCGACCTGGGCCACCTGGTTCGAGGGGCCCGGGACGAACCCGGTCGCCGTCGAGCGGTAGACGTCGTACCTGGCGACGCCGACGTCGTCGGTGGAGGCCGTCCACGACAGGTCGACCCGACCGGTGCCGCCGGTCGCGGTCAGGCCGCTCGGCGCGGTCGGGGCCACGAGGTCCTCCGAGGGGGCCGGCAGCCTCGTCATGGCAGCGACGGACGGCACACCGTTCCCGTTGACGATGAAGAGCATGTAGTAGCCAGGGGGCGCCGTGCTGCCGTTGGCGGGCAGCTGGACGGAGATGCCGTCACTCGTCCGGGTGAAGGGCAGCTGCATGCCCCTGGCGTTCTGGTCGAACGAGTGGGTCACGGACCCGGTCCGGATGAGGGACACGGAGGCGATGTCGGCGGCGTCGGGAGTCTGGACGAACGCGGTGCCGCCGTACTGCGCCGACGTCGGAGCAGACGTGATCGTCGGGCGGGGGCCCTTGAACAGGTAGCTCGGCGAGTACATCTGGTAGCTCTTCTGGTCGTCGACGCCCGTGTCCCCGCCCGACCCGGACACGAAGACGCGGCCGTCCGGCAGCAGCACGGCGACGGAGTGGTAGAGCCGTGGCACCGACATCGACGCCACCGTCCGCCACGTGCCGGTGGCGGGGTTCCAGACCTCGGCCGGCATGACGGCGTTCGACGCGACCTGCCCGGACTTGTCGGTGCCACCGCCGGTGGCGAGGACGGTGCCGTCGGGCAGCGTCGTCAGGTTCACGAAGCTGCGGGGGTACGCCATCGAGGCCGTGGGCTGCCACGTCGCGCCCGGCTGGGTGAGGTCGAGGGTGTATGCCGTGCTGGCCGACTGCCCGCTGAAGCCTCCGTCGGACGCGCTCCCGGCCTTGAGGAACTTGCCGGGGGCGTAGCTGGTGATCGACGCGGCGTCGAGCGCGCGGCTGTCGACGGTCGACCACTGCTGTGTGGTCGGGTCGAGGACGATGGTGGACGTGGGCTCCTCCGACGCCCCCGACTGGAGGACCCTGCCGTCCGGAAGCTGGTACACGAACGGGTAGTACGGGATGGTCCGCGTGGCGGTCGTCAGGTCGGACCAGGTGTTGGTCCTCGGGTCGTAGACCTCGGGCACCGGGACGAGGTCGGTGGACGACGTGTTCGCCCCCGACGTCACCAGCACCCTGCCGTCCGCCAGCGTGGTGGCAGTGGGGTACCAGCGGGGGTGGTGCATCGGCGCCAAGGTCTGCCACGTCCCGGTCGATGGGTTGAACGCGGTCACGGTGGTGATGCCGAGGCCACCGTTGGTGGCCGTCCCCCCGACGACCAGGATCCGTCCGTCGGCCAGGACCGCCTGGCCCGCGCAGAACAGGTCGGCCGCCGCGTTGGGCACCTGTGTCGTGGCACCCGTGGACGGGTCGAGCAGGTACTGCTGGCCGCCCTGGCTGAAGTCGCCCTGCCAGGTGAGGACCTTGCCGGTGTCCGTGAGGGCCGCGTGGATCGACACCTCCGGCCAGGGCTGGACCGGTCCCCAGGAACCGACGACACCGGGGTCGGACCCCGCGTTGGCGACCGTGACCGTGACGCTCGCCGTCGTCGTGTTCCCCGCGGCGTCCCGTGCCTTCGCCGAGACCGTGTGCGCGCCGTCCGAGACCGTCGTCGTCGACCACGAGGCCGAGTACGGCGGCGCCGTGTCCTCCGGGCCGAGGGCTGTTCCGTCCACGGCGAGCTGCACGCCGACGACACCGGTGTCGTCGGAGGCCGTGGCCGTCACGAGCACGGACCCGCTCACGGTCGACCCGTCGGCGGGAGCGGTGACTGCGACCGTCGGTGGCGTCGTGTCGATGGCGGCCGCGGCGGTGTCGAACGTGCCGTCTGCGGAGGTGGCGACGTTGCCGGCCTGGTCCGCCGACCTCACAGCGAAGTGGTACAGGGTGCTCGGGTCCAGCCCGGTCAGCTGCTGGGAGTGCGAGGTCACCAGCGCACCGTCGAGGGTGGTGGTCGACCCGTATGCCGTCGACGTGCCGTACAGGACCTGGCTCGTGGAGGGTTCGTCGGTCGTCCACGTGACCGTGGCGGTGCTCGCGGAGGGCGTTCCGCTCGAGACCGCGGAGATGGTCGGTGGCGTGACGTCCGGCGAGGCTGCAGGGATCTCGATGACGGACAGGTCCCAGCGGTCGTTCGTCGGCGCCGTGTCGTTGATGGCGACCTGGGTGCCGGCCGACGGGGTGGTCGCCGTCTGGCGCTGCACCCACATCGTGTCACCGCTCGGGGAGAGGAACTCGTCGACCTTGGTCTGACCGGTGCCCACGGTCCGGGCGACGGCGCGGTCGTAGTCGTTGCCGACACCCCACACCCACGACCCGCCGCGGGTCGTGGTCAGCACGGCACTCGGTGCGCCGGTCGCCGCGCTGGCGCCCTTGACGGCCCCGTCGACGGTGAGGTCGGCGCCGGTGAAGGACACCACCGTGATGGACGCCTGGTACGAGCCCGAGTGCGTGGCGCGCACCGTCGCGTTGGTGAGCACCGTCGTGGCCACCGCCTGCCAGACCTCCGCCGTCCCGAGCTGGGCGTTGGTGCGTTGACGCAGCCGCCACGTCAGCCCTCCGCCGCTCATGCCGGTGATGGTCTGGGTCGGAGTCGTCGGTCCGTCCGCGGTGGCGAAGGCGAGCAGGAGCTCCCCGGCCTGCGAAGTCGTGAACGCCGGCGAGGTGACACTGGTCCAGCTCTTGGTCGCGTGCGTCGTCACGATGGTGTCGACGGCGATTCCCCCGACCGCCCCGGCGGGTCCTGCACCGACGCCCACTCCGACGCCGCACAACGCCAGGGCCAGCGCTGCCACTGCCGCGCCTCCCCTGGCCGATTGCCTGCGAGGGACCATGCCCGTCCCCTTCCCGCCGTTGCACCGACGACTCGGTGGGCGGCTCACAGGCTCGGCCCCTCAAGGCCGTCCGCGTGGCGCGCGAGCGTCATCGACCCGAACGTAGCCCCGGCCCACGGGCCGGGGCCTCCGCAGTTCTGCGTAAGCACCTGCCCGCCCAGCGCCGGAGCCGGGACCGACCAGGAGTGCCCCGCGGCCCGACCCAGACCAGCGCCGTCAGCCCTCGGTGCCCTACCCCTCGAGCACCTTCTCGAACACGAGCTCGAGGCCGTCCTCGTCGTCCCACTGCTCGCCCACGTGGGAGAAGCCTGCGCGGCGGGCGACGGCCAACGAGGCGACGTTCCCCGGGCTGATCGTGGCGCGAACCACGCGGACGCCGCCCGAGGCTCGCGCCTCCTCGACGAGGGCAGCCATCCGCTCGTGCGCATGGCCACGGCCGCGCCGCTCGGGGACGACGGTGTAGCCGACCTCCACCATTCCGTGGGTGTCGGGTCTGCCGTGGAACCCGGCGTGCCCGACCACCTCGCCGCCGGGGTGCACCACCGCCGACCGCACCAGCCACGGGGCGTCCGGCTGCGACGTGCGTGCCTGCACCAGGCGGATGCGCCACAGCCACTTCTCCTCGAGGAAGAACCGGGGCAACGGCCGTCCGGCCGCCTCGCTGGCCGTGGCCAGGTCGCCCTCGAGCATCGCCTCCATGGCCGCCTCCGGCACGAGCTCCAAGGTGATCACGCCGCAGATCATGACAGTCGCTCGTCAGGCACGTCACCGGGATTTGCCCGGCCTCTCCAGGAGACGCCCATGCGGCCACGACCCAGGCTTTGGACAACTTAGTTGACCACTATGTCATGATCAACTAAGTTGTCCAATGCGTCGACCACCGTTCGGCCGTTCCCCAAACCCTCTGGAGATCGCTCATGACCACCATGTCCACCTCCCGCGACGTCCGGCTGGCAGATGCCCGCACGGTCGTCACCCCCGCTGCCACGATGCGCACCTACGCCTCCCCGTCCGGACCGGCGACGGCGTCGGTCGCCGTGTGGCGCACGGAGATGGCCGCCGGAGCAACCGGCCCGCTCCACTCCGTCAGCGAGGACCAGGTCCTCGTCGTCGTGCAGGGCACCCTGTCGGGGACCCTCGGCGAGCAGCAGGTCGACCTCGGGACCACCGACGCCGTCGTCCTCCCGGCCGGCGTCGACCGGCAGGTCACGGCCGGTCCCGACGGAGCCGTGGCCCTTGTCGCCTCGACGCCCGGTGCGACCGCCCGCGTCGGCGACGGGGACCCGGTCCCCGTGCCGTGGCCCGCTGAACGGCACCGACTGCCGCAGCACCGGACCGCCGGTCCCCCGACGCGGCACCCCGCC
>NZ_JBHUYG010000090.1:0-18119 GCF_042668795.1 Pedococcus sp. NPDC057267
GGGCTGCCCTCGAGGCAGCCCAGGCCGCGACGTCGTCCAGTGGGCCCGCGTCCAGTGGCCCCGCGTGGTTCGTCGACGTCGAACCCGCCGCTCCGGGCGCGAGTGCCCCTGTCGAGCCCCTGACGGACTCGAAGCCGAGGCGTGGCCGCCGACCGCAGGCGTGGCAGCCGATCCCGGGTGATCCCGAGTCCGACCCCACGACTCGGGACGGCGAGCCGGACGCCGAGGACGTCGCCCGCCAGATCGTGCTGCGCCAGCTCGCGATGGCGCCGCGTAGCCGCAAGCAGCTCGCCGACAAGCTGCGCCAGCGCGGCTGCGCCGACGACGTCGCCGAGCGGGTCCTCGACCGCATGACCGAGGTAGGCCTCATCGACGACGAGGCGTATGCCGGGATGCTCGTCCGGTCCCAGCAGGCCAGCCGCGGGCTGGCCAAGCGGGCGCTGGCGCGCGAGCTGCGCACGAAGGGCGTCGACGACGAGACGGCCCAGGCCGCCCTCGAGGAGGTCCGTCCCGAGGACGAGCGCGAGCAGGCGGAACGCCTGGTCGCCAAGAAGCTCCGGACCATGCACGGCCTCGACGCCACGGTGCAGACGCGCCGGCTCGCCGGCATGCTCGCCCGCAAGGGCTACCCGGGTGACCTGTCGATGCAGGTCATCCGGGAGGCCGTGCTCGGAGCCCCCGAGCACCAGCGCGACTGACCGCCCAGCCCGACGCCGCTTCGCCACCGCGAGAGCGCCCGCGCGTCCGGGCGCCCCGGCTACGCTGCGCTGCCATGGGGGACGCGAGCATCGACCTGACCACCTTCTACGCGCTGCGTCCGGGGCCGGCCACCCGGCCCGATGGTGGTTCCTGCGTGCTCTCGGTGCACGACCTCGGCGTGCTGCGTGTCCCGAGTGGACGACTGGGAGCCTGCGACCCCTTCGTCCTGCTGGACGACCCCGCCGTCGAGGACGTGCCCGCAGGCGACCACCGCGTGCGCCTCACCCTTGCCGATGTCTCCGAGGCGGCCGACGGCTCCCACCTCCGCGAGCCATACCTCAGTGTCGTCCTCTCCGATCGCCCGGTGGTGAGGGCGGAGTACGCCCGCGATCCCGAGGGGTCCTTCGACGGCAATGCCGACCTCGGCGCCGTCCCGGTCGACGCGGGGACGGTGGGGTTCGTGGACGCCGACGCCGTCGCCCCATGCATGCCGCAGCCGCCTACGCGGTGGTACGACGAGGTCTTCGACAGCGGCCGCGCAGACAGCTGGTTCGCACGCATGGACGATCCCCAGCACGTGCGCCCGCACTGCGCCAACGTGGTCATGCCGCTGGCCACCGACGGGGAGAACGTGGTGCTCTCGCACTCGGGATGGGGCGACGGGTTGTACCCGTTGGTGTTCACCCGCGCCGGGGACGGGGAGCTCGTGGGCGTGCACATCGACCTGCAGGTGGCGGGCCGTCGACCCGGAGGCGCTCGCCCCTGAGGCTCTCGTGCCTGGGGCGCTCGACCCTGGGGCGCTCGACCCGCAGGCGCTCGACCCGCAGACGGAGTCGGTGGTCGCGCCCACCAGTGAGGCGTCCGGCACGCAGCGGCCCCGGGGTCTCCTGAGGCGCCTGCTCCGTCGCTGACGGTGGAGCACGCCGGTTCGCCGCCACCGCGCAGCCGACCCGGCATACGGAGCCCGGGGGAGCACGTACCCTTGTCGGTGCGATGACGACCACAGCTGCCAACCCCACCGCCGGCGTGAAGACCTACGACGTGCGCACCCACGGGTGCCAGATGAACGTCCACGACTCCGAGCGCCTCGCCGGCCTGCTCGAGACGGCGGGCTACGTCGACGTCAACAGCTTGCCCGCGGATGACCGCCCCGAGGCCGCCGACGTCGTCGTCTTCAACACGTGCGCGGTCCGCGAGAACGCCGACAACAAGCTCTACGGCAACCTCGGCCAGCTGCGACCGGCCAAGACGAGGAACCCCGACATGCAGATCGCCGTGGGCGGGTGCATGGCCCAGAAGGACCGCTCGACCATCGTGCAGCGCGCGCCGTGGGTCGACGTCGTCTTCGGCACCCACAACATCGGCAGCCTCCCGGCCCTGCTCGACCGCGCCCGCCACAACAAGCGGGCCGAGGTCGAGATCCTCGAGAGCCTCGAGGTCTTCCCCTCGACGCTGCCCACGCGCCGCGACTCCGCCTACGCCGGTTGGGTGTCGATCTCGGTGGGCTGCAACAACACCTGCACGTTCTGCATCGTCCCGAGCCTGCGCGGCAAGGAGGCCGACCGCCGACCCGGCGACGTCCTCGCCGAGGTGCAGGCACTCGTCGACCAGGGCGTCGTCGAGGTCACCCTGCTCGGCCAGAACGTCAACACCTACGGCGTCGAGTTCGGTGACCGCCTCGCGTTCGGCAAGCTGCTGCGCGCCTGCGGCGAGGTCGACGGCCTCGAGCGGGTGCGGTTCACCAGCCCGCACCCGGCTGCCTTCACCGACGACGTGATCGCCGCCATGGCCGAGACGCCCAACGTCATGCCGAGCCTGCACATGCCGCTGCAGTCCGGCTCGGACAAGGTCCTCAAGGACATGCGCCGCTCGTACCGCAGCGCCAAGTTCCTCGGCATCCTCGACAAGGTCCGGGCGCAGATCCCCGACGCCGCCATCACGACCGACATCATCGTCGGCTTCCCGGGTGAGACCGACGCGGACTTCGAGGAGACGCTGCGGGTCGTGCGCGAGAGCCGCTTCTCCAGCGCGTTCACCTTCCAGTACTCGATCCGCCCCGGCACCCCGGCCGCGACGATGCCCGACCAGCTGCCTAAGGCGGTCGTGCAGGAGCGCTACGACCGCCTCATCGAGCTGCAGGAGGAGATCTCCTGGGCGGAGAACCGCGCGATCGAGGGCCGGGAGGTGGAGGTCCTCGTCGCGACCGGTGAGGGCCGCAAGGACACCGAGACCCAGCGCCTGTCCGGACGGGCCCGCGACAACCGCCTCGTCCACTTCGCCGTGCCCGAGGGTGCCGAGAAGCCGCGCCCCGGCGACATGGTGACGGTCGGCGTCACCTACGGTGCCCCGCACCACCTCGTCGCCGATGCCGCCCTCTCCGGCGGGCCGTATGCCGTGCGGCGCACCGCGGGTGGCGACGCCTGGGCGGCCCTGCAGGACCAGCCCACCGGCGGCGGCAAGCCGGCGGTGAGCCTCGGCATGCCGGGCGTCGGCCGGCCCGCTGCGGTGGCCGCCCCGACCTGCGGCTGAGGTTTCGGCCCCCGCCGGACGCGACCGCACCGATCTGGAAGACTCCCCGCATGACCGTGCGCCCCATCGTCATCACGGGCGAGCCCGTCCTGCACCGTCGGGCCGAACCCGTGCAGCACTTCGACGCCGAGCTCGCCGAGCTCGTCGCCGACATGTTCGAGACCATGGATGCGGCGAACGGCGTCGGCCTCGCCGCACCCCAGATCGGCGTGGGCCTGCGCATCTTCACGTGGCAGATGGAGAACGACGACGGCGTCCCGCCGCGCGGGGTCGTCGTCAACCCGTACGTCACGGCATCCAAGCCGGCCGTCGAGGACCCGGACCCGCACGACGAGGTCGAGGGCTGCCTGTCCGTGCCGGGTGAGAGCTTCCCGCTCAAGCGCGGCCTGACCGCCAAGGTGACCGGCTTCGACGTCGACGGCAACGAGATCGAGTTCGAGGCCAGCGGCTGGTTCGCCCGCTGCATGCAGCACGAGTACGACCACCTCAACGGCTTCCTCTACATCGACCGGCTCAACGACCGCTGGGGCAAGAAGGCGCGCAAGGCCGTCAAGAAGCAGGGTTGGGGCGTGCCCGGGCACACCTGGATGCCGGGTGTCGACGAGGACCCGTTCGGCCACGACGCGCCGGACGAGCACGATCTCTGACCCGGTGACAGCCCGCCCCGAAACCGGCCGGCCCCTCGTGGTCGCCGTCGTCGGGCCGACCGCGACGGGCAAGTCCGACCTGGGCCTGCACCTCGCGGAGGAGCTCGGCGGCGAGGTGGTGAACGCCGACGCCAGCCAGCTCTACCGCGGCATGGACATCGGCACGGCCAAGCTGCCGGTGGCGGAGCGCCGCGGCATCCCGCACCACCAGCTCGACGTCCTGGAGGTGACGCAGGAGGCGAGCGTCGCGGCATACCAGCAGGCGGCGCGGGCCGACATCGCAGCCATCCAGCAGCGCGGTGCCCACCCCGTGGTCGTGGGCGGCTCGGGGCTGTACGTCCGGGCGGCGCTCGACGTGCTGGACATCCCGCCCACCGACCCGGCGGTCCGCGCCCGGCTCGAGGGGGAGGCCGACGTGGTCGGCGCCGAGGCGATGTACGAGCGGCTCCGAGACGTGGATCCGGTTGCAGCGCAGGCGATCGAGCGTCGCAACGTGCGCCGGGTGGTGCGTGCGCTGGAGGTCGTCGAGCTCACCGGACGCCCGTTCTCGGCCACCATGCCCCGCCGCGAGCACCTCCAGCCGACCGTCACGCTGGGCCTGCGCCTGGACCGCGGCGTGCTCGACGAGCGCATCGCGCGCCGGGTCGCCCGCATGTGGGAGGACGGGCTGCTCGACGAGGTGCGCGACCTGGAGCGGCGCGGCCTGCGCGAGGGCCGCACCGCCTCCCGGGCGCTCGGGTACGCGCAGGCCCTCGCCGAGCTGGACGGCACGCTGTCCCGCGACGAGGCCCAGGAGCAGACGACCGCCATGACGCGACGGTTCGCCCGGCGGCAGGAGTCGTGGTTCACCCCGGACCCCAGGATCTCCTGGCTGGACGCGACGGACCCCGAGCTCGTCCCGCGGGCCGTGGCGCTGGTCCGGGCGGCGATCGGCGACAATGGCGGGCATGGCTGACCAGATCGCCTTCACCAAGGGTCACGGCACCGAGAACGACTTCGTCCTCGTCCCCGACCTCGAGGGCGCCCTCGACCTCACCGCACAGCAGGCATCCCGTCTCGCCGACCGGCACGCCGGCATCGGCGGCGACGGGGTGATCCGGGTGGTGCCGAGCGCGGCATCCACCGAGCCGGGCGTGCTGGCCCAGGCCGCGCACGCCCGCTGGTTCATGGACTACCGCAACGCCGACGGCAGCATCGCCGAGATGTGCGGCAACGGCACCCGGGTGTTCGCGACCTACCTGCGTCGTGAGGGCCTGGAGACCGCGGACGAGTTCGCCATCGCCACCCGTGCTGGCACCAAGGTCGTGCGGTTCGAGGGGCAGGGCGCGGACGCGCTCATCGCCGTCAACCTCGGTCCGTGGCGGCTGGCCCAGTCCGCGATCGCCGAGGACGAGGGCTTCGACGCGCTCGTCCACCTGCCCGGGCACGAGCCGATGTCTGCCCTGAGCCTCGACCTCGGCAACCCGCACACCGTCGTGGCGCTGCCTGAGCAGGTCGACCTCGACGCCCTCGACCTGCACCTCGCGCCGCTGGTCAACCCCGCCCCCGAACACGGCACGAACGTCGAGCTGGTCCGCCCGCTGGCCGCCGGCCACATCCGCATGCGCGTGCACGAGCGCGGCGTGGGGGAGACCCGCTCCTGCGGCACCGGCGCGGCGGCGGCCGCCCTGGCGACCCGCTTCTGGGCGGGTGGCCGGGGCGACACCTGGACGGTCGACGTCCCCGGTGGCCGACTGCGCGTCCGCGCCCTGCCCGGCGACGAGGTGGAGCTGGCCGGCCCGGCGGTGCTCGTCGCCGACGGCGTCACGACACTGCTCTGAGCCGCTCCCTCGCCTCCTCGGTCACCGGGGTGAAGAGGTTGACGAGGTTGCCGTCCGGGTCACGCAGAAGCATCGACCGGTTGCCCCAGGGCATGGTCGTCGGGACCTGCTCCACGACCTCCACGGAGTCACGAAGCCGGTCATGCGTGGCGTCCACGTCGTCGACGAACCACTCGATGACCACCGAGCGGTTGGCCGCGGGCTCGG
This sequence comes from Pedococcus sp. NPDC057267, assembly GCF_042668795.1. Taxonomy (NCBI): domain Bacteria; kingdom Bacillati; phylum Actinomycetota; class Actinomycetes; order Micrococcales; family Intrasporangiaceae; genus Pedococcus; species Pedococcus sp. NPDC057267. The sequence continues at coordinate 5,903 of NZ_JBHUYG010000090.1, forward strand.
CCAGCCGCTGGCCGAAGAGGGCGAGCGTCCCGGTGCCCGCGACGGCCAGGGTGGCACGGTCGCTCACGACCTCGGCGAACGCCGGCGTGGCCCACCGGGCGGCGCGGCCGCTGACGAGCTCGTAGAACGCGACCAGGCGCCGGACGTCGTCGGTGATGACGCGGACGGAGGCGAAGGTGGCCGTGGGCGTCGGGAGGGGGTCTTCGGCCGTCGTGGGAGAGGGCGTGGGGGACTGTGCGTTCGTCGTCATGTCGGCGACGCTAGGCGGGCTTGCGGCCAGTTCCTGACCGGTATGCCGTCGAGTCGCTCCTCAGGACGCCCGGCGGACCTCGAGCACCCGGAAGCCCTTGTCCGACGCGTACCGGGACACGGCATACGCCTGCGCCGGCAGCTGCTCGGACAGCCAGCGCTGCAACGAGTCCGCGCCGAGGTTCTTCTGCACCACCAGGTAGGCCGCGCCGCCCGGGGCGAGCCGCGGCAGCCAGGTGAGCAGCAGCTCGTGCAGGACCGCCTTGCCGACGCGGATCGGCGGGTTGGACCAGATGAGGTCGAACGAGGTGTCGGCGGGCACGTCCGGCGCCCGGCCCGCGTGGACCTGCGGCAGGTCGAGCGAGCGGGCGGTGGTGCGCAGCAGGTCGAGCGCGCGCTCGTTGACGTCCACGGCATACACCTGCGCCTGAGGAGCCCGAAGGGCCAGGGTGAGGGCGATGGGTCCCCAGCCGCAGCCGAGGTCGAGGAAGGTCCCGGTGGGCGGGGGCTCGGGCGCCTCGCGGAGCAGGACCGCGGTGCCCTTGTCGAGGCCGTCGGGGCTGAAGATGCCGCCAGCGGTGCGCACGGTCACGTCCCGCCCGGCCAGCCGGACGGTCAGGCTGCGCTGCTGCTCCGGGCTCGCGGGGGAGGCGGTGAAGTAGTGGTCGCCGGTGCTCATCAGGGGACACCGTAGCGGCGCACCGGGACGACTCCTCGCCACCACCCGTCGGACCCCGCCGCACCCAGCGAGCGGCCGGGTCGGACTAAACGGTTCGCAGCAGGTGTTGCAGGGTGAGAACCTAGAGGGGACATGACGAAGCAGAACATCTTTGACCAGAGGGCCACGGCGCTGGCCGACGAGGAGCAGATCCTCGACAGCGACCTGGCCACGTTCGACGGCGACCAGTACGACCGCGAGGAGCGGGCGGCCCTGCGCCGTGTCGCCGGGCTGTCCACCGAGCTCGAGGACATCACCGAGGTCGAGTACCGGCAGCTGCGCCTCGAGCGCGTGGTCCTCGCCGCGGTGTGGACCGACGGCACGCAGGAGGACGCCGACAACTCGATGCGCGAGCTCGCCGCGCTGGCCGAGACGGCCGGCTCGGAGGTGCTCGCCGGCGTCGTGCAGCGGCGAAGCCACCCCGACAACAGCACCTACCTCGGCAAGGGCAAGGCGCACGAGCTGCGCGACATCGTCGTCGCCGAGGGCGCGGACACCGTCATCTGCGACACCGAGCTGACCCCGTCGCAGCGGCGTGCGCTGGAGGACGTCGTCAAGGTCAAGGTCATCGACCGGACCGCCCTGATCCTCGACATCTTCGCCCAGCACGCGAAGTCCCGGGAGGGCAAGGCCCAGGTCGAGCTGGCCCAGATGCAGTACCTGCTGCCGCGCCTGCGCGGCTGGGGTGAGTCGATGTCCCGGCAGGCCGGTGGCCAGGCCGCGGGCGGCCAGGGCATGGGCTCGCGTGGTCCCGGTGAGACGAAGATCGAGCTGGACCGGCGCCGCATCAACCAGCGGATGGCCAAGCTCCGGCGCGAGATCAAGGAGATGAAGACCAGCCGCGACACCCGCCGGCTCTCCCGCCGCGCGAACGCGGTCCCCAGCGTCGCGATCGCCGGCTACACCAACGCCGGCAAGTCCTCGCTGCTCAACCGGCTGACGGGCGCCGGTGTGCTCGTGCAGAACCAGCTGTTCGCCACCCTCGACCCGACCGTGCGCCGGGCCGAGACCGAGGACGGCCGCGTCTACACGCTCGCCGACACGGTCGGGTTCGTCCGCCAGCTGCCGACCCAGCTCGTCGAGGCGTTCCGCTCGACGCTGGAGGAGGTCGGCGACGCCGACCTGCTGCTGCACGTGGTCGACGGCTCGCACCCCGACCCCGAGGGCCAGATCAGTGCCGTCCGTGCGGTCCTCGCCGACGTCGACGCCGCGGACGTCAAGGAGGTCGTCGTCGTCAACAAGGCCGACGCCGCCGACCCCGAGGTGCTCGACCGCCTGCGCCGCCACGAGAAGCACTGCGTCGTCGTGTCGGCCCGCACCGGGCAGGGCCTGGACGAGCTGCGCGCCCTCATCGCCGAGGAGCTGCCGCGCCCGTCGATCGACGTCGACGTCCTGCTGCCCTACGACCGGGGCGACCTGGTCAGCCGGCTGCACCAGGAGGCCGACGTCATCGCGAGCGAGCACACGTCCGACGGCACCCGCGTCAAGGCCCGGGTGAACGCCGACCTCGCCAGCGAGCTCGCGGCCTACGCCGCCTGACCCGGCCCAGCGTCGTCGGCGTCCGGGAACCCTGGCACCCATGGAGATCCGTCTCGGCGGCCTCGACACACCGCAGGTCCGTGCGCTGCTCGAGGAGCACGTCGCGGACATGCGCCGGTACAGCCCGCCCGAGAGCGTGCACACCCTCGACGTCGACCGACTGCGCACCCCGGACCTGACGTTCTGGAGCGTCTGGGACGGCGCCGAGGCCATCGGCTGCGGAGCCCTGCGCGAGCTCGACCCGACCCACGGCGAGCTGAAGTCCATGCGCACGGCCGCCGGGCACCGGCGCCGAGGGGTGGGTGCGGCGATGCTGGACCACCTCGTGGCCGAGGCCAGGCGGCGCGGCTACGAGCGCGTGAGCCTCGAGACGGGGTCGCCGGCGCCGTTCGAGCCCGCCCGGCTCTTGTACGAGCGGCACGGGTTCGTCGAGTGCGGCCCGTTCGGCCCGTATGCCGCGGACGAGTTCAGCGTCTTCATGACCCTCGAGCTCGACGGGCCGTCCGGCGAGGGGCAACGAGCCGGGGACCCGCTCCGGGCGTAGCGTCGGCACATGGCTGACGACAGCGCGACCGTCATCGGGCTCACCGGGGTCACCGGGCGACTGGGCCGCAAGGTCCTCGACCGGCTCGCGGCTGCCGGTACCCCCGCCGTGCTCCTCGCCCGCCACCCCGACCGGGTGGAGGCGCCCGCGGAGTGGGAGCGGCGCCGGTGCGACTACGCCGACCCGACCGGTGCCCGGGAGTCCCTGCGCGGGATCGACGTGCTCCTCATGGTCTCGGGGGCGGAGACGCCGGACCGGGTCGACCAGCACGTCGCCTTCGTCGACGCTGCGGTGGCAGCCGGTGTGCGCCACGTCGTCTACACGTCCTTCCTCGGCGCGGCGCCGGACGCCACGTTCACCCTGGCCCGCGACCACTGGGCGACGGAGGAGCACCTGCGCGCGAGCGGGCTGTCGTGGACCTTCCTGCGCGACAGCCTGTATGCCGACTTCCTGCCGATGATGACCGTCGACGGCGCGATCCGTGGCCCCGCGGGTGACGGTCGGGTGGGGGCGGTGGCGCAGGACGACATCGCCGACGCGGCCGCGGCCGTCCTCATGGACCCCGAACCCCACGCCGGCGCCGCGTACGACCTCACGGGTCCCGAGGCGCTCACCCTCGACGAGGTCGCGCAGGTGGTGAGCGAGGTGACGGGTACGCCGACCCGCTACGAGCCGGAGACGCTCGAGCAGGCCTACGCCTCACGCTCGTCCTACGGCGCCCCGGACTGGCAGGTCGACGCCTGGGTCTCGACGTACACGGCGATCGCCGCCGGTGAGCTCGCGACGGTCAGTGACGCCGTGCCGCGGCTCACCGGTCACCCGGCCACCAGCCTGCGCGAGCTCCTCCAGCGCGGCTGACGCGAGTCGGGCGGTCGCGGATCAGGCGGTCGCGGGTCAGGCGGTCGCGGGTCAGGCGGTCGCGAGGAGCCGGTAGTCGGACACCTCTCGTCCAGCTCCACGGTCTGCACGCTGCCCGTGGGGGCGGCCGTCCACGCCATCTCGGTCAGAGGCGGCGCAGGGCGGTCGTGAGGACGACCGGCTCGCCGGCCTCGTCCGAGGCGTCGAGGTCGACCCTGGCCTCGATCACCCAGTCGTGGTCGTCGTCGGGGTCGGCCAGCGTCTGCCGCACCAGCCACAGGCGGTGCTCGGGTGCCTCGTCCTCGCCGTCGGGCAGCCCGGGCGGAGGTCCGGTCGTGACGTCGACGGCCAGCAGCGCAGGCCCGCGGGCGGCCGCGTCCGTGCCGATGGCGTCGTGGTCGTCCCAGTAGGCACCGAGGGCCGCGTCCCACGCGGCTTCGTCCATGAGGGGCTGGCGAGCCGGCTCGGGCAGCGCGGCATTCGCCCTCTCCAGGGCGGCGAGGTCCACGAACCGGTCGCGGCTGGCCAGCTCGACCCGGCGGAACATCGCGTTGCGCACCATGACCCGGAACGCCCTCTCGTTGCCGGTGATGGGGCGGCTCGGTCGCGTGCCGCCGTGCGCGTGCAGCCCCTCGAGGTCGGCGAGCCGCTCCTGCGCGTCAGGGTCGGTCAGGGCCTCCCACTCGTCGAGCAGCGAGGAGTCGGTCTGGCGGATCGTCTCCCCGAGCCACTCCAGCAGCTCCTCGAACTGCTCGTCCCGGGCGGCAGCCGGGACGAGCTGGCGCAGCGTGCGGTAGGCGTCGGTGAGGTAGCGCAGCACCGTGCCCTCCGAGCGCGACAGCTGGTACGCCGACACGAACTCCGTGAACGTCATCGCGCGCTCGTACATCTCGCGCACGACCGACTTCGGCGACAGGGCGCTCTCGCCCACCCAGGGGTGGCTGCGCCGGAAGATCTCGAACGTCGCCTCGAGCAGGTCCTCGAGCGGCTTGGGCCAGGAGACGTCCTCGAGCAGCGTCATCCGCTCCTCGTACTCGATGCCGTCGGCCTTCATCTCGGCGACCGCCTCACCCCGGGCCTTGAACTGCTGGGCGAGCAGCACCTGCCACGGGTCGTCGAGGATCGCCTCGACGACGGAGACGACGTCCAGCGCGTGGGTGGGGGAGTCGGGGTCCAGCACCTCGAACGACGCCAGCGCCAGCGGCGAGAGCGGCTGGTTGAGGGCGAAGTCCTCCGACACACCCGGGTCGAGCTCGACGCCCCGCCCGTCGGGGCCGGGAGGTGAGACCCGGTGCAGCACGCCGGTCTCGAGCAGGGACCGGCCGAGGGTGATCGCGCGTCGGGCCAGGCGGGCCTGGTTGCGCTGGGTCTCGTGGTTGTCGCGCAGCAGGCGGGACAGCGCGCGCACGGGGTCGCCGGGTCGCTGGACGACGTTGAGCACCATGGCGTGGTCGACCCGCATCCGCGAGACCAGCGGCTCGGGCTCGGCGTGCACGAGCTTGTCGTAGGTCTGCTCGGTCCAGGAGACCGTGCCCTCCGGCGGCTTCTTGCGCTGGACCTTGCGCTGCTTCTTGGGGTCGTCGCCCGCCTTGGCGAGGGCCTTGGCGTTCTCGATGACGTGCTCGGGCGCCTGGACGACGACCGACCCGCTCGTGTCGAACCCCGCGCGCCCCGCGCGCCCCGCGATCTGGTGGAACTCCCGCGCGCGCAGCACCCTCTGCCGCGACCCGTCGTACTTGACCAGTGCGGTGAAGAGCACCGTGCGGATGGGCACGTTGATGCCGACGCCGAGGGTGTCCGTGCCGCAGATGACCTGCAGCAACCCGTCCTGCGCCAGCTGCTCGACCAGCCGCCGGTACCGCGGCAGCATCCCGGCGTGGTGGACCCCGATCCCGTTGCGCACCAGCTGCGACAGGGTCTTCCCGAACCCGGCCGTGAAGCGGAAGCCGCCGATCCGCGCGGCGATCGCCTCCTTGTCGACCGAGCGGGTCGCCTTCTGCGCGAGCAGGGCCTTGGCGTGGTCGAGCGCCGCCGCCTGGGTGAAGTGGACGACGTAGACCGGGGCCTGGCGGGTCGTCAGCAGCTCCTCGACCGTCTCGTCGAGCGGCGTCATCGCCCACGAGAAGGACAGCGGCACCGGCCGCTGCGTCCCCGTCACGAGCGCCGTATCGCGGCCGTTGCGCCTGGTCAGGTCCTCGGCGATCGGCGTGACGTCGCCGAGCGTGGCGGACATGAGGACGAACTGCGCCTGCGGCAGCTCCAGCAGCGGCACCTGCCACGCCCAGCCGCGGTCGGGCTCGGCGTAGTAGTGGAACTCGTCCATGACGACGAGCCCCACGTCGGCGCCGCGGCCCTCGCGCAGTGCGATGTTGGCGAGGATCTCCGCGGTGCAGCAGATGATCGGGGCGTCCGGGTTCACCGACGCGTCGCCGGTGAGCATCCCGACCTCCGAGGCGCCGAACAGCTCGCACAGGTCGAAGAACTTCTCCGACACCAGGGCCTTGATCGGCGCGGTGTAGAAGCTGACCCGGTCGCTCGCCAGCGCAGCCAGGTGCGCACCGGTCGCGACCAGTGACTTGCCCGACCCGGTCGGGGTCGACAGGACGACGTTCTCGCCGTCGAGCAGGGCCACCAGGGCCTCGTCCTGGTGCGGGTAGAGCGGCAGCCCCCGCTCCTCCGACCAGCCGGCGAACGCGGCATACACGTCGTCGGGGGAGGCGCCCACGGGCACGAGGTCGACGAGCGGCGCGGTGGAGGTCATCGCGAGCATCCTCGCAGGTCCGGCGTCACCGCCTGCCGGTAGCGTCCGGCGCGTGCCCGCACCACCCTTCGAGACCACGACCCGCCGCCTCGTCCTGCGCCGGCCCACCGAGGCCGACCGCGACTTCCACTCGGCGGTCCACAGCGACCCGCGGCTCCACACCCACGCGCCGCACGTGGTGGGCACGCCGGAGACCAACGCCGAGTTCCTCGCGCGGATCCTGGCGCACTGGGAGGAGCACGGCTACGGCTACTGGGTGGCCGAGGACCGCGAGTCGGGTGTGCCGGTGGGCTGGGTCGGCGTGCAGCGCAGCGACACGTACCTCAACCTCTACTACCGGTTCGTGCCCGAGGCGCACGGGCGCGGCCTCGCCCGCGAGGCCGCCCGGGCAGCGGTGACGACGGCCACCGAGTGGGGTCCCGACCTGCCGGTGCGGGCGCTGGTCAAGGAGCACAACACCGCGTCGGTGCGCACGGCCCTCTCCAGCGGCCTGCTGCGGACGCGGCGCGAGGTGGTGCTGGCGGACGACCGGCCGGACGAGCCGGTGTCCCTGGTCTTCGACGCGCCGCGGGTCGAGCGGGTCGACCTCGTCGACGCCGCCACCCGCGAGGACCTCCTCGACCTCTGGCAGCGCGTCAACGACGCAGGGGGAGCGGTGGGGTTCCTACCGGGCGCACCGCGGCAGGACGTCGCCGAGGCCGTGGCCCGGCACGAGGAGCAGATGGCCGCCGGCAACGCCGTGGCCGGTGCCCTGCGCGACCCCGACGGCGAGCTGGTCGGCTGGGCGTGGTGGGTGCGGCCGGAGAACCCGCTGCGGCACCACGGCCGGTGGCTCCAGCGGCTGATGGTCGACCCGGAGAGGCAGGGCCGAGGCCTCGGGCTGGTCCTCATGGCCGGGCTGCACCGGCTGGCGCGGCAGGAGGGGGCCGAGCTGCTCCAGCTGTCGGTGCGCAGCGGGTCCGGGGCGAGCCGCCTCTACCGGCAGGTCGGGTACGTCGAGGTGGGCAGGATCGCGGGTGCCATCCGGGTCGGTGAGGGTGACGACCGCGACGACGTGACCATGGCCCGCCGTGCGGACGGAGGCCCGCTCGTGGCCCACGGCGGGGACTGAACCGCCGTCGGCCGGGCCCGTGTGCACACCGCTCCGGGCTGACACCGCCACCCCATAGGCTGGCCCAATGGCCACCCTCGACGAGCTCCTGCACGCCGCCGTCCAGGGGGTCGGCGGGATCGAGCGGCCCGGCCAGGTCGCCATGGCCCACGCGGTCCAGGAGGCGGTCGAGAAGGACGAGCACCTCCTCGTGCAGGCGGGCACCGGCACCGGCAAGTCCCTCGCCTACCTCGTCCCCGCGATCCTGCACGCGCAGGCCACCGGCAAGCCGGCTGTGGTGGCGACGGCGACGCTGGCCCTGCAGGCCCAGATCGTCGACCGCGACATGCCGCGGCTGGCCGACGCCCTCGCGCCGCTGCTGCGACGGCGTCCCACGTACGGCCTGGTCAAGGGCCGGCGCAACTACCTGTGCGCGCACAAGCTCCAGGGCGGGTTCCCCGACGACGAGGACGGACTGTTCGACGTCGGGGAGGTCGACCGCGCCGCGTCGCGGCTCGGGCAGGAGGTCGTCCGGCTGCGCGAGTGGGCCGAGGCCACCGAGTCCGGCGACCGTGACGAGCTCGTCCCCGGCGTGAGCGAGCGCGCGTGGCGGCAGGTGTCGGTCAGCGCGCACGAGTGCATGGGCGGCAAGTGCCCGATGATCGCCGAGTGCTTCGTCGAGCGGTCGCGCGAGGCCGCCAAGGAGTGCGACGTCATCGTCACCAACCACTCGTTCATGGCGATCGACAGCTTCGAGGGCCGGCAGATGCTGCCCGAGCACGACCTGCTCGTCGTCGACGAGGGCCACGAGCTCGTCGACCGGGTCACCTCGACGGTGACTGACGAGATCACCGCCAACGCGGTGGCCGCCGCGGCCAAGCGGGCCTCCCGGCTGGCAGAGTCGACGGAGGCGGTCGACGACGCGGCGGCCTTCCTGCAGGGGGTCCTCGACGAGCTGCCCGAGGGCAGGCTCACCGGCATACCGGACTCGCTCGGCCTCGCCCTCGCGCGGGTGCGGGACACGACCCGGCAGGTGCAGTCCGAGCTCAAGCCCGAGAAGGGCACCGAGGCCGACGGCACCCGCAAGGTCGCGCAGGCCGCGATCGACGAGGTGTTCGAGAACACCTCGCGGGTCCTGGAGGAGCGCGAGCTCGACGTCGTCTGGGTGAGCCGCGACCCGCGCCGCGGCACAGTCCTGCGGGTCGCGCCGATGAGCGTGGCGATGCTGTTGCGCGACAAGGTGTTCGGTGACCGCACCGTCGTCCTGACGTCCGCGACCCTCGAGCTCGGCGGCACGTTCGACGCCGTGGCCGGGACCATGGGGCTGCGCGGGGAGGGCGCGCCCGAGTGGCGCGGCCTCGACGTCGGCAGCCCGTTCGACTACCCGCAGCAGGCCATCGCGTACGTCGCCCAGCACCTGCCGGCGCCGGGCCGCGACGGCCTCAGCGACGCGGCGATGGACGAGATCGAGGCGCTCGTCCGCGCAGCCGGGGGACGCACCCTCGGGCTGTTCTCCTCGATGCGGGCGGCCAAGGCCGCGACCGAGGAGATGCGCAAGCGCTTCGATGGCGACATCGGGTTCCTGTGCCAGGGCGAGGACCAGGTGACGACGCTGGTGCGCCAGTTCGCCCGGGACCCGAAGACGTGCCTGTTCGGCACCCTCACGCTGTGGCAGGGCGTCGACGTGCCCGGCTCGTCCTGCCAGCTCGTCATCATCGACCGCATCCCGTTCCCGCGCCCCGACGACCCGCTTGCCTCCGCGCGCTCGCAGGCCATCGCCCGGATGGGCGGCAACGGGTTCATGGCGGTGTCCGCGACCCACGCCGCGCTGCGGCTCGCGCAGGGCGCGGGGCGGCTCATCCGCCGCTCCGACGACCGCGGTGTGGTCGCCTTCCTCGACTCGCGCATGATGACGGCCCGGTATGCCGGGTTCCTCCAGCGCTCGCTGCCGCCCTTCTGGCCCACCACCGACCGCGACCGCGTCCTCGCTGCCCTGCGCCGCCTCGACGAGACCGCACCGCCGCCGGTCGAGGTGCGCGAACCCGCCCTGCGCGGCGCCACCGGCGCCCTGTCCGGCACGACGATGGGCCGCGTCGGTGAGGACGCCGCCGAGCACCCGAGCCCCCCCCGTCGAGGACCCCCGCCCCGTGGCCGAGGACCCGCCGCCCGCGCCGTCGGCCCGCACCGCCGTGACCGGCGGGCACGCCTGGACCTCCGACGCCGACGAGGAGCTGCGCGACGGCGTCGAGCTCGGCCTGTCGGTCGAGGAGCTGGCCGAGAGCCTGGAGCTGCCGCCGGGCGTCGTGGCCGCCCGGCTCAAGGGGCTGGGTCTCGACGCCTCGGGCGCGACGACCATGTCGTTCGACTGAACCATCGGGCGCGCCATACTGGCGGCATGGGTGACAGCTTCTCGCTGCGGGTGGTCGGAGACGGCCCGGTGGCGGACGCGCTGCTCGCCATGACCCCGCCCCTCGGGTGGGACGTCACCGTCACGGCCGACGACACGAGCATCCCCGACGGACTCGACGCGCTCGTCGTCACGAGCCACCACGACGGTGTCGACGGCCCGGCGATCCTGGCCGCGCTCGGGGCCGGCACGGCATACGTCGGGGCGATGGGGTCCCGCCGCACCCAGGCGAGGCGGCGCGAGTGGCTGCTGGCGCAGGGCGTCGCGCCCGGGGAGCTGGACACGGTCCGGGCGCCCATCGGGCTCGACATCGGCGCCGACTCCCCGGCGGAGATCGCGGTGTCGATCCTCGCCGAGGTCGTGGCGACCCGCGCGGGCCGCGCGGCCTCCGGGTCGGTGTCCGACCGCGACGGCGCCATCCACCCCGACCTGCCGCCGGGTGAGGCCACCTGCCCGAGGGGCTGACGCGGTGAGCAAGGGCGGTCCACGGGGCCGTCCTGCGCTGTCGTCCCCGCGTGGCAGGCTGTGTCCGTGACCGCGACCCCCACCCGCAGCGTGCCACCGCTCGTCCTCATCGCGGGTCCGGAGGGTGTGCTCGCCGAGCGCGCCCTGGCCAGCACGCTGGAGGAGCTCAGGGCGACCGCTGCGGACCTGGAGGTGGTGCGGCTCGCGGCAGCGACGTACGAGGCGGGCTCGATCGGCATCCACGCCAGCCCCTCCCTCTTCGGCGGCGAGAAGTGCCTCGTCGTCGAGGACCTCGACGAGGCTCCGGACGAGCTGCAGGAGGACCTGCTCGCGTTCCTCGCCGCACCCGAGCCCGACGTGACCCTCGTCGTCACCCACAAGAGCGGGCAGCGCGGCAAGAAGGTCCTGGACACCCTGAAGAAGTCCAAGGCGCGGGTGCTCGAGGCGCCCGCGATCAAGACCGACCGCGACAAGACCGAGTTCGCGACGCACGAGTTCCGTCGCGCCGGACGCAAGGCCACGCCCGACGCCGTCCGCGCGCTCATCGAGGCCGTCGGCAAGGACGTCCGTGAGCTCGCTGCCGCGTGCAGCCAGCTCGTCGCCGACACAACCGGCGTGATCGACGAGGACCTCGTCGCCCGCTACCACGGGGGCAAGGTGGAGGCCACGGGCTTCCGTGTCGCCGACGCGGCGGTCGCCGGCCAGACCGGTGAGGCGCTGCGGCTGCTGCGGCACGCGATCGCCACCGGCGTAGACCCCGTGCCGATCGTCGCGGTCCTGGCCCAGCAGCTGCGCCAGCTGGTGAAGGTGGGGGCAGCCGGCCGGGGGCGGTCCGCCGACGTCGCGCGCGAGCTCGGGATGGCGCCGTGGCAGGTCGACAAGGCGCGGCGCGGGCTGTCGGGCTGGGGTCCCGAGGGCCTCGCCGAGGCGATCCAGGCGGTCGCGCAGGCGGACTTCGAGGTCAAGGGCGGTGGCCGCGACCCCGTGTATGCCGTGGAGCGGGCGATCCTGACCATCAGCGAGGCGCGCACCGGGCGGTGAGCGCGCCTCCCGGCGCGGCGGGGCGGCGGCGTTGCGGCGGGGGCCCGGACGGGGCCGCGACGGAGGGCCCGGGGCGGCTACGGCGGGGGATCGCCGTTTTGGGGGAGCGGGGGCCCGGCTGGTAGATTTCGTCCTCGCGTGCGCGCCTAGGTCGTGCGCGCACGACAGCACCACCCAGAGCCGCTCAACCACAGGTGCCCCACGCCTGGTCCCGAGTGGCTTCTGCCGCCCTCTAACGGCAACCCACCGACCAACCAGAAAGAAACACCCTGTGGCAAACATCAAGTCCCAGCTGAAGCGGATCAAGACGAACCGCGTGGCGACCGAGCGCAACAAGGCCGTCAAGAGCGAGCTCAAGACCCACATCCGCAAGTTCCGCGAGGCCGCCGCTTCCGGCGACGCCGCCGCGGCACAGGAGGCGCTGAAGATCGCGTCCAAGAAGCTCGACAAGGCTGTGAGCAAGGGCGTCATCCACGCCAACCAGGCCGCCAACAAGAAGTCGGCCATGGCGAAGAAGGCCGCCTCGCTCTGAGGCAACCCTGACG
>NZ_JBHUYG010000091.1:0-18099 GCF_042668795.1 Pedococcus sp. NPDC057267
CTCAAAGACCCGGTTGGTCTGCCGGTTCGCCCCGCTCGATTAGGCTTGACCGGTGTTCACGAGCCTGTCCGACCGCCTGACCGCCACCTTCAAGAACCTCCGGGGCAAGGGGCGGCTGTCCGAGTCCGACGTCAACAGCACGATCCGCGACATCCGCCTCGCGCTGCTCGACGCGGACGTCTCGCTGCCGGTCGTCAAGAAGTTCACCCACGCCGTCCGTGAGCGCGCCCTCGGCGCCGAGGTCTCCGCCGCGCTCAACCCGGGACAGCAGGTCGTCAAGATCGTCAACGAGGAGCTCGTCGAGATCCTCGGCGGCCAGACCCGCACGATCCGGTTCGCCAAGAACCCGCCCACCGTGATCATGCTCGCGGGCCTGCAGGGTGCCGGCAAGACCACGCTGGCCGGCAAGCTGGCGTACTGGCTCAAGGACCAGGGCCACACCCCGATGCTCGTCGCCGCCGACCTCCAGCGGCCGAACGCCGTCACCCAGCTCGAGGTCGTCGGCCAGCGGGCCGGCGTCCCGGTCTACGCCCCCGAGCGCGGCAACGTCGGCGGCCACGACGCGGTCGGCCCGTCGGGCGAGGGCACCCGCAGCTTCGGCGACCCGGTCGCCGTCTCGCGCGCCGGCATCGAGCAGGCGAAGCGCGCCCAGCACGACGTCGTCATCGTCGACACCGCCGGCCGCCTTGCCGTCGACGCCGACCTCATGCAGCAGGCCGCCGACATCCGCGCGGCGATCTCGCCCGACGAGGTCCTGTTCGTCATCGACGCGATGATCGGCCAGGCGGCCGTCGAGACGGCCCTGGCGTTCCAGGACGGCGTCGACTTCACCGGTGTCGTGCTGTCCAAGCTCGACGGCGACGCCCGCGGTGGTGCGGCCCTGTCGGTCGCGAGCGTCACCGGGCGCCCGATCATGTTCGCCTCGACCGGCGAGCAAATGAAGGACTTCGAGGTCTTCCACCCCGACCGCATGGCCTCGCGCATCCTCGACATGGGCGACGTGCTGACCCTCATCGAGCAGGCGGAGCGGGCGTTCGACCGCAGCCAGGCCGAGGAGATGCAGCGCAAGTTCCTGGCCGAGGAGGACTTCACCTTCGACGACTTCCTCAACCAGATGGCCGCGCTGAAGAAGATGGGCGGCCTGAAGTCGATGCTCGGAATGATGCCGGGCATGGGTCAGATGAAGGCCCAGCTCGACAACCTCGACCCCAAGGAGTTCGACCGGGTCGAGGCGATGGTCCGCTCGATGACGCCGTTCGAGCGCACCCACTCCAAGCAGATCAACGGCTCGCGCCGCGCCCGCATCGCCAAGGGCTCGGGCGTCGAGGTGTCCGAGGTCAACGCGCTGCTCGAACGGTTCACCGAGGCGCAGAAGATGATGAAGCAGCTCGCCCGTGGCGGCGGCATCCCCGGGATGCCCAGCATGGGCGGCGGCCCCGGCAAGCGGGGCAAGCAGCAGCCGCAGCGCAAGAAGTCCAAGTCGGGCAACCCCGCCAAGCGGGCCGCGGAGGAGCGCGCAGCCGCAGAGCGCGCCAACGCACCGAAGACGGCCCCCACCGGCGCCTCGTTCGGCGGTGGCGCGGGCGCCGGGAACGGTGCCCCTGACCTCGACCCGGCGAACCTGCCCGCGGGCTTCGAGAAGTTCCTCGGCCGGTGAGCGGCGCGGCCGCGCCGCTGCACACCCTGTCGGTCGGCACCGCCGGCCCGCGGGTCGCGTTCCTGCACGGCCTGTTCGGGCAGGGGCGCAACTGGCAGCAGATCGCCAAGGCCCTGTCGGGCCCGGACGGCACGGCCGCCCGGTGCACCCTCGTCGACCTGCCCGACCACGGCCGGTCGCCGTGGTCGCGGGAGTTCTCCCTCGAGGCGTATGCCGCCGCCGTCGCCGAGACCCTGCGCGCGACCGCACCGGGGGAGCGCTGGGTCGTCGTGGGGCACTCCCTCGGCGGCAAGACCGCGATGGCGCTCGCCCTCCACCACCCCGACCTCGTCGAGCGGCTCGTCGTCGTCGACATCGCGCCCAAGTCCTACGGCACGCTGGAGCGGTTCGAGGGCTACATCCGCGAGATGCAGTCGCTGCCGCTGGCCGAGCTGACCAGCCGGGCCGACGCCGAGGCGCGCTTCGACGAGCCCGACCCCGGCGTCAAGGCTTTCCTGCTGCAGAACCTGCGACGGCACGGCGACTCCTGGCGCTGGCAGGCCAACCTCGACCTCGTCGCGGCGGACGCCGACACCGGAACCCGGTCCCGCATCGCCGGCTGGCCGCTCGCGCCCGGTGACGTCCCGGCATACGAGGGCCCGGTCCTGTGGATCGCGGGCGCGGAGTCCGGGTACGTCAAGCCGGAGGACGCGGAGGCCATGCGCGCGCTGTTCCCCCGCGTGCGGCAGCTGACGGTCAAGGGCGCCTCCCACTGGGTGCACACCGACGCGCCCGAGGTCGTCACCGAGGCGCTGCGCAGGTTCGTCGCACCCGTCGCAGAGGGCGCTCGATAGGGCCGACGCGGCCGGGCTCCATCCCCGCGCGTGGCGCCGGGCACCCGATCCGACGCAGGCAGCGGGACCTTGGGCCGGGGGCCGGCACCCCGGGCGTGCCTACGGTCGAGGCGTGGTGGTCACCAGGATCAGCGCGGACGACGCCATGGAGCTCGCCGCCGACCGTCGTGCGCGACCGCCGATCCAGCTGGGCGCGCTGCTCGAGCTCGACCCGGACGGCGACGGCGTGGCCGACGCCCAGGAGGTCGCCCGCGTGCTGCGACGGCGGCTGGCCACCGTGCCCCAGCTCGGTCGGCGGCTCGAACGCGCCCGGTGGGGCGTGGGACGACCCCACTGGGTCCGCACCGAGGACGAGCCCCGGGTGGGCGTCGTCGAGGTGGACCCCGCGGGGCCGGTGGCCATGGCGAGTGGCCTGCAGGGGACGACTCCACGCGCCGGGGAACGGCGGCTGCTCGACCACTTCGCCGACATGGTGACGACGCGGCTGCCCCCGGACCGGCCCCTCTGGCGCGCGGAGGTGCTGGCCGACGCCCGGGGTCGGCCACTCGGGGTGGCCCTGGTCGCCCACCACGTCGTGACCGACGGGATCGGCGGCCTGAGCCTGCTCGACGTGCTGGCGGACCCGGTTGCCGACGCCGTCGCGGACTCCCTACTCCCCACGACAGGGGCGCCTCCCGCGACCGGGGCGCCTCCGGTGGCGGGGATGCGTCCGACGGCGGGGGTGCAGCCGGCGTCCCGGGCAGGAGCCGCGACGGGCGATGTGGGGCGCCGCACCCGTGGGCAGCGCCTGCGGCGGGTGCTGTGGGCGGCGCGCGAGCTCGGCATCCGCCGCACCCAGCTGGCCGACCGGTGCTCGCTGCTGCAGCCGACGGGACCCTGGCGCAGGCTCGAGGTCGTCGACGTCGAGCTGGCACGGGTCAAGGCAGTGGCCGGCACCCTCGACGCCACGGTCAACGACGTCGTGCTCCTGGTCGTCAGCGGAGCCCTGACCCGCCTGCTGGAGCACCGTCACGACCGCGTGCGCACGCTGGTCGCGTCGGTCCCCGTCAGCGCACGCGAGGCGGGTCGCGAGCTGGGCAACGCCGTCGCGGTGCTGCCGGTCCGGATCCCCGCCGTCGGGGACCCACAGGTGCGGCTGAAGGCGATCCGCGCCGCGAAGGCCCGGCTCGCGGAGGGACGCCGGGGGTCGTCGTCCGCGCTGCTGGGGCCGGCCTTCCGGCTGCTCGCCACCGTGGGGGCGGTGCAGTGGTTCGTCACGCACCAGCGGCTCGTCCACACCTTCGAGACCAACGTCCGCGGCCCGGTGCGGCAGCTCTCCGTGGCGGGCGCACCCGTCCGCAGGATCGTGCCGATGGCGGTCAACCCGGGCAACGTCACGGTGAGCTTCGGCATCCTCTCGGCGGGCGGCCGGCTGGTGCTCGCCGTGGTCACCGACCCCGACCACGTCCCGGACCACGAGGTCCTCGTCGACGCGGTCACAGCCGAGCTCGACCTGCTCCTCGGTCGGGAGGCCCGGGCGGCTCGGGGGGAGGGTGAGGGCGCCGGTCGCTAGGGTCGGCGCATGAGCGCACCGGTGCTGCACCTGCAGGGGGAGATCCTCGTCGGGCCGCAGGAGGTGCGACCCGAGGCCTGGGTGGTCGGGGGACGGCTGACGTTCGACCGGCCGACCGCCGCCGGTGCCGACGTCGAGACGCTCCGCGGCTGGGTCCTGCCCGGTCTCGTCGACGCCCACTGCCACGTCGGGCTGGACGCCCACGGCGCGGTGGACGACGCGACCTCCGAGGCGCAGGCGGTCGCCGACCGGGACGCCGGCACCCTGCTCATCCGCGACGCCGGCTCACCGGCCGACACGCGCTGGATCGACGACCGCCCCGACCTGCCCAAGGTCATCCGAGCGGGACGCCACATCGCCCGCACCCGGCGGTACATCCGCAACTACGCCTGGGAGGTCGAGCCCGACGAGCTGGTCGACCGCGTCCGGCTCGAGGCCAAGGCCGGCGACGGCTGGGTCAAGCTCGTCGGGGACTGGATCGACCGCGACGCCGGCGACCTCACCCCGTGCTGGCCGGTGGACGTCCTCACCGACGCCATCGCGGCCGCCCACGACGAGGGCGCCCGGGTCACGGCCCACTGCTTCGGCGAGGCGTCCCTGTACGACTTCGCCGCCGCCGGGACCGACTGCATCGAGCACGCCACCGGGCTGGAGGACGAGACGATCGCGCAGTTCGCCGCCCAGGGGATCGCGATCGTGCCGACCCTGGTCAACATCGCCACCTTCCCGCAGATCGCCGAGCCGGCGCGGGAGAAGTTCCCGGAGTACCACCGGCGGATGCTGGCCCTGCACGAGCGGCGGTACGCCACGATCGGCGCCGCCCGTGACGCCGGCATCCCGGTCTACGTCGGTACCGACGCCGGCGGCTCGCTGCGCCACGGGCTCGTGGCCGAGGAGGCCGCCGAGCTCACCCACGCCGGCTTCAGCCCGGAGGAGGCGCTGTGGGCGGCGTCGTGGGGCGCGCGCCAGTGGCTCGGACAGCCGGGGCTCGAGGAGGGCGCCGACGCCGACCTGGTGGTCTACGCCACCGACCCCCGCGCCGAGATCCGCGCGCTGGCCGCGCCCGACCACATCGTGCTGCGCGGCGTCACCGTCTGAGGGAAGGCCGGGCTGTCCGGTGCCGCGTCGGGCGGACCACATGCCGAGACATAATCACGCGTTATTTGACCGATAACCTGACGCTATCCAAAACTCCTTCCTGTCACGTAGGAGATGCACAGCATCCGCCACAGAGGAGTCCCCATGCGTTCCCGTCCCCGCCTCGCCCTGGCCGCCACCGCGACCGCAGGTGCGCTGGTGATGTGCGCGTGTGCGGGGGGCGGCGCGAGCGACGCCGTGGGGGCTCCGGGCGACGCCCAGCCTGCGGGCGCGACGACCTCGACCCTCAGCCTCTACGGGTACGCGGTGCCCAAGGTGGGCTACGACAAGCTCATCCCTGCCTTCCAGAAGACGGCCGCCGGCAAGGGAGTGCAGTTCCAGCAGTCCTACGGCGCGTCGGGGGACCAGTCCCGCAAGGTCGCGGCCGGGGCCGCCGCCGACGTCGTGAGCTTCTCGGTCGAGCCGGACGTCACCCGCCTGGTCAAGGCCGGGCTCGTCGACCCGAGCTGGAACGCCGGGAAGGACAAGGGCATCCCGTTCGGGTCGGTGGTCACGATCGTCGTCCGCAAGGGCAACCCGAAGCACATCAGGGACTGGGACGACCTGCTGAAACCGGGGGTCGAGGTCGTGACCCCCAACCCGTTCAGCTCCGGCTCCGCGAAGTGGAACCTGCTCGCCCCGTATGCCGCCAAGAGCCGGGGCGGCAAGGACGAGAAGGCCGGGCTGGCATACCTCGACGCGCTCGTCACCGACCACGTGAAGGTGCAGCCGAAGTCGGGACGCGAGGCGACCGAGACGTTCCTGCAGGGGACCGGCGACGCCCTGCTCAGCTACGAGAACGAGGCGATCTTCGCCGAGCGCAGCGGGGACCCGGTCGAGCACGTCACGCCGCCGCAGACGTTCAAGATCGAGAACCCCGTCGCGGTCCTCAAGGGCAGCAGGAACCTCAAGGTGGCCCAGGCGTTCGACGACTTCCTCTTCACACCGCAGGCCCAGGACCTCTGGGCGCAGGCGGGCTTCCGGCCGGTCGACCCGACCGTGGCCGCGAGGTACGCGAAGGACTTCCCGCAGCCGCAGAAGCTCTGGACCATCGACGACCTCGGCGGCTGGACTGCGGTCGATGGCTCGCTCTTCGCCAAGGGCACGGGCGCCATCGCGGTGATCTACGACAAGGCGACGAAGTAGGCGATGACCGCGACCCTCACCCCACGCCGGGACGACACCGAGGTGTCGTCCCGGCCGGCGCGCCCGCAGTCGACTCGTCGTCCGCGCTCGATCCGGCCCCTCGGCGTCGGCGTCGTCGGGCTGTGGCTCAGCGTCGTCGTCCTGCTGCCCCTCGCCGCCCTCGCGGTGACCTCCGTCCAGGTGGGCCTGACCGGCTTCGCTGCCGCCGTCTCCGAGCCCGGCGCGCGGGCGGCGCTGTGGGTGACGGTCTGGGTGTCCGCGGTCGTCGCCGTCGTCAACGCGGTGATGGGCACGGTCGTGGCCTGGGTCCTCGTGCGTGACGACTTCCCCGGCAAGCGCGTGGTCGACGCCCTCATCGACCTGCCGTTCGCGCTCCCGACGATCGTCGCGAGCATCGTCCTGCTCTCGCTCTACGGCCCCCACAGCCCCGTCGGCGTCCACCTCAACGCCACTCAGCCCGGCCTCCTCGTGGCTCTGGCCTTCGTCACGCTGCCGTTCGTCGTCCGGTCGGTCCAGCCCGTCCTGATCGAGGCGGACCGCGAGGTCGAGGAGGCCGCCGCGTCGCTGGGCGCCTCGAACCTGACCACGTTCCGCCGGGTCGTCCTGCCCACCCTCGCACCGGCGATCGTGAGCGGGGCGGGACTCGCCTTCGCCCGGGCCATCGGCGAGTACGGCTCGGTGGTGCTCATCGGCGGCAACATCCCCAAGAAGACCCAGGTGGCGTCGCAGTACATCCAGCAGCAGGTCGAGACCGACCAGCCCGTCAACGCGGCGGCCGTCTCGGTGGTCCTGCTGCTCATCGCGTTCGTCACGCTGTTCGTGCTGCGGGCCCTGGCCGGTCGTGGCCGGGCCCGGGAGGCGGGGGAGCCGTGACCACGTCCAGGGGCGCCCGGCTCGGGCTCCGCGCGCTGGCCCTCGGCTACGTCGGCCTGCTCGTCGTCGTGCCCGTCGTCCTGATCCTGTGGCGCTCGTTCGCACCCGGGCTCGGTGAGTTCCTCGCGTCGGTGCGCACCCCGGCGGCGATCTCCGCGCTGAACCTCTCGCTGCTGATCGTCGCGATCGTGGTCCCCCTCAACGTCGTCTTCGGCGTCGGCACCGCGCTCGCGCTGGTGCGCGGGCGGTTCCGCGGCCGCGGGCTGCTGCAGGCGGTCGTCGACCTGCCGTTCGCGGTGTCACCCGTGGTGGTCGGGGTCGCGCTCATCCTGCTGTGGGGCGTCGGCGGCTGGCTCGGCTTCGTCGAGCACCTGGGCCTCAAGGTCATCTTCGGCCTGCCGGGCATGGTGCTGGCCACGCTGTTCGTGACGCTGCCGTTCGTCGTCCGCGAGGTCGAGCCCGTCCTGCACGAGATCGGCACGGAGCAGGAGCAGGCTGCCGCCACCCTCGGGGCCGGGTCCTGGACGACCTTCTGGCGGATCACCCTCCCGGCGATCCGGTGGGGCCTCACCTACGGCGTGGTGCTCACGGTCGCCCGCGCCCTGGGCGAGTTCGGGGCCGTGATCATGGTCAGCTCGGGCTTTCCCGGCGTGTCACAGACCCTGACGCTGCTCGTCCACTCCCGCTACATCGACGACCACAACACCTACGGCGCGTATGCCGCGGCCACCCTCCTCATGGGGCTGGCCGTGCTGACGCTGCTGCTCATGACCCTGCTCGACCGCAAGAGGAGCACCCGATGATCACCGTCACCGGCGCCCGCAAGACCTACGGCTCGTTCACCGCCCTCGACGGCGTGGACCTCGACATCCCGGCCGGGACGCTCACGGCGCTGCTGGGTCCCAGCGGGTCGGGCAAGTCGACCCTGCTGCGGGCCATCGCCGGCCTCGAGGGCCTGGACTCGGGCACCGTGGCGATCGCCGGGCGCGACGTGACCGGCCTGCCGCCGCAGAAGCGCGGCATCGGCTTCGTCTTCCAGCACTACGCAGCCTTCAAGCACATGACCGTGCGCGACAACGTCGCGTTCGGACTCACGATCCGCAAGCGCCCCAAGGCCGAGGTGGCGCGCAGGGTCGACGACCTGCTCGAGATCGTCGGCCTCGACGGGTTCCAGCACCGCTACCCCAGCCAGCTGTCCGGCGGCCAGCGCCAGCGGATGGCCCTGGCCCGGGCGCTCGCCGTCGACCCGGAGGTGCTGCTGCTCGACGAGCCGTTCGGTGCGCTCGACGCCAAGGTGCGGGCGGACCTGCGCCGTTGGCTGCGACGCCTGCACGACGAGGTCCACGTCACCACCGTGCTGGTCACGCACGACCAGGAGGAGGCGCTGGACGTGGCCGATCGCATCGCCGTGCTCAACCACGGCGCCCTCGAGCAGGTCGGCAACCCCGTGGAGCTCTACGAGCGCCCCGCGAACGACTTCGTCATGGGCTTCCTCGGGTCGGTGGCCCGGCTCGGGGGTCGCCTCGTGCGGCCGCACGACATCGCGCTGACCCGGGACCGCGCCGCCGCCGTGGCTGCCGACTCCCGGGTGGCAGGGTCGCCGGGTGTCGTGCCGGCCGTCGTCGAGCGCGTCGTGCGGCTCGGCTTCGAGGTACGGGTGGAGCTGCGAGCCGATACCGGTGAACGGTTCGCCGCACAGGTGACGCGCGCCCAGGCCGACGACCTGTCCCTGCGCGGCGGCGAGACCGTGTACGCCCGTGCCACCACGGCTCCCGACTCGCTGGAGACCGACCCGGCGCTGGCCATCTGAGCCCACGGCCGGGCGGGGCCGTGTCCGGCGCAGGGTCCAGGGTGCGCCACAATGGCGCCCGTGGACATCTCGGCGCGCACGGAGTACGCGGTGCGCGCGATGCTCATCCTGGCCGAGGCCGCGACCACTGCGGCGGGCCCCGTGAGCGTCGAGACGCTGGCCTACCGGCAGACCCTCCCGCGCAAGTTCCTCGAGGCGATCGTGGCCGACCTGCGGGCGGCCGGGCTGGTCCGCAGCACCCGCGGCGCCCGCGGCGGCTACTCGCTCACGCGCGAGCCGCGCGACATCTGCCTCGGTGACGTGTTCCGCGCCGTGGACGGCCCGCTCGCGGAGGTGCGCGGGCTGCGGCCGCACGAGACGGCATACGACGGCGTCGCCGAGCACCTGCCCACCGTGTGGGTGGCCGTGCGCGCCAGCCTGCGCACGGTCCTCGACGAGACCTCCCTCGCCGACGTGCTCTCGGGGCGGCTGCCCGAGCACGTGCAGGCCCTCGCAGCGGACCCCCAGGCGTGGGTGAGCCGGTGAGCACCTCGACGCACCACCGGGCGGTGCCGGCCGCGGACGCGGAGGGCGTTGCCGCCGGCCCGGGTCGCATCGACCCCGACGACCTCGCGACGGCACTGCGGGTGCTGGCCCAGCTGCCGACGCTCGACGCCGACGACCCCGACATCCAGACGGTCAAGCGCGCGACGGGTCGCATGTACAAGCAGATCCGCAAGGTCCGGCGCCGCGAGGCCCGCCAGCCCCAGGTCGACCACGACGAGGCGCTGCTGGCGCGCACCGCGACCGGCTCGCCGATGCGCATCGACGACGAGACCAAGGGCATCCTGCTCACCGTCCCGCCCGTGGGCACCACCGTGGGCGAGCTGATGAAGCCGCGCGGCTGCTACATCTGCAAGGCCGAGTACACGACGGTCGACGCGTTCTACCACTGGCTCTGCCCGCCCTGCGCCGCGAAGAGCCACGCCAAGCGCAACCAGCGGGCCGACCTCACCGGCAAGCGCGCGCTGCTCACCGGCGGCCGGGCCAAGATCGGCATGTACATCGCGCTCATGCTGCTGCGCGACGGCGCCCACCTCACCATCACGACCCGCTTCCCCAGGGACGCCGCGGGGCGGTTCGCGGCCCAGGAGGACTCGGCCGACTGGATCGACCGGCTCAAGGTCGTCGGCATCGACCTGCGCGACCCGACCCAGGTCGTCGCGCTCGCCGACGAGGTGGCTTCCGACGGGCCGCTGGACATCCTCGTCAACAACGCCGCGCAGACGGTGCGCCGCAGCCCCGGCTCGTACTCGCACCTCGTCGAGAACGAGGAGGTGCCGCTCCCGCGCGGCACCCGGCTGCCCGAGATCGTGACGTTCGACCGGGTCAGCGAGGCGCACCCCGCCAACCTCGTCCGGACCCTCGGGCACCACCAGGTCGCCCACCACGAGGGCGAGTCGACCGAGCACGCCGCGCAGGAGCTCGCCGCCCGCACCGCGGCGCAGATGACCTCGATGGCGCTCACCGCCGGGCACGCGAGCCTGGACGCGCACCTCGCCGGCACCGCGGTCGACGCCGGTGGCCTGCTGCCCGACACCCAGCGCACCAACTCGTGGACGCACACCGTCGACGAGGTCGACCCGCTCGAGCTGCTCGAAGTGCAGCTGTGCAACGCCACAGCGCCGTTCATCCTCGTCTCGCGGCTGCGACCGGCGATGCGTGCCGCGGTCCAGGCCGGCGCGCGCCGGGCGTACGTGGTCAACGTGTCCGCGATGGAGGGGCAGTTCTCGCGCCGCTACAAGGGCGCCGGGCACCCGCACACCAACATGGCCAAGGCCGCGCTCAACATGCTCACGCGCACCAGTGCGGGGGAGATGTTCGAGAAGGACCGCATCCTCATGACCGCCGTCGACACCGGCTGGATCACCGACGAGCGGCCGCACTACGAGAAGCTGCGGATCGCGGCAGAGGGCTGGCACGCCCCGCTCGACCTCGTCGACGGCGCCGCCCGCGTCTACGACCCGATCGTCCGCGGCGAGGCCGGCGAGGACGTCTACGGCTGCTTCGTCAAGGACTACGAGCCCAGTCCCTGGTAGCGGGACCGCAGCAGGTGGTCCGGACCACACCCCGCCGTCTGGCAGAATGGGCGGCTGTACCCGTGCGGTTCGGGCCCTCTACCCCGACCGCGCGCCTACCCCGAGCCTCGGCCCCCCGCGTGTTCCCCACCCGGTCTCGCCGTGCTCACAACGAAGAAAGTGAGAGGTCCACACTCGTGGCCGTCAAGATTCGTCTCAAGCGGATGGGCAAGATCCGCGCCCCGTTCTACCGTGTCGTCGTCATGGACTCGCGCACCAAGCGCGACGGTCGTGCGATCGAGGAGATCGGCAAGTACCACCCGACCGAGGAGCCCTCGGTCATCGAGATCGACATGGAGCGGGCCGACTACTGGCTGAGCCAGGGCGCCCAGCCCACCGAGGCCGTCGCCGCCCTCCTCAAGCTCACCAAGGAGGGCAACGTCAAGACCAAGCCGGCCAAGCCCTCCAAGAAGGAGCTGTACGAGGCCGCGATCGCCGCTGCGGGCAAGACCTCGGACGACGCGTCCGGGGCCACCACCCCGAAGAAGCGCGCTGCCAAGAAGGCCGAGGAGCCGCAGGCTGACGAGGCCAAGGCCGACGCCGCCCCGGCTGCCGACACCGACTCGGGTGCCGCTGCCGCGGAGAGCACCGACGCCGACGCGGACAAGGCCTGACCGTGCTGGAGGAGGCGCTCGAGCACCTCGTCAAGGGGATCGTCGACCACAAGGACGACGTCGTCGTCCGGCGCAAGGAGCTGCGTCGTGGCGAGATCCTCGAGGTGCGCGTGCACCCCGACGACCTCGGTCGCGTCATCGGCCGATCCGGCCGCACCGCCAGCGCGCTGCGCACCGTCGTGGGCGCCCTCGCGGGCGGTCGCGGCGTCCGGGTCGACATCGTCGACACCGACCGCGTGCGCTGACCGGTCGCACCACCACGGCGAGGGCCGTCGGGAGCTCGCTCCCGGCGGCCCTCGCCGCGTCCCCGGCGCCCCCTCGCCGCGTCCCCGTCCCCTGCGCCCTGAGAGGATCCCGACATGCCCGTCCCGTCCGACGCCCTGCTCGTCGCCCGCATCGGCAAGCCCCACGGGCTGCGCGGTGAATCCACCGTCCAGGTGCACACCGACGACCCCGAGCGCCGGTTCGTGCCGGGCACGACGTTCCTCACCGAGGCGGCGCCCGGCTCCGGTGTGCCGCGGCAGCTCACGCTGCGCAGCTCGCGCCTCCACCGCGAGATCTGGCTGCTCGGCTTCGAGGAGATCCCTGACCGCACGGGCGCGGAGTCGCTGCGCGACACCCGCCTCTTCGTCGCGGCGCAGGACCTCGTCGACGAGCAGGAGCCCGAGGACGAGGAGGACGCCTGGTACGAGGAGGACCTCGTCGGGCTGCAGGCCGTCGGCACCGACGGTGCCACGATCGGGCGCGTGAGCGGTCTGGAGACCGGCACCGCGCAGGACCTGCTCGTCATCGAGCTCGCCGGTGGCGGGGAGGCGCTCGTGCCCTTCGTCGAGGCGATCGTGCCGGAGGTCGACGTCGCGGGCGGCCGGGTCGTGCTGGACCCGCCGCCGGGCCTGCTCGAGCTCAACGGCTGATCGGCGCGACGGCATGCGCATCGACGTCGTCTCGATCTTCCCCGAGTACCTCGCACCGCTCGACCTGTCGCTGATCGGCAAGGCCCGCCGTGACGGCCTGCTCGACGTGCGCGTCCACGACCTGCGCGAGTTCGCCCACGACCGGCACCGCACGGTCGACGACACCCCGTACGGCGGTGGCGCCGGCATGGTCATGAAGCCGCAGCCTTGGGCCGAGGCACTCGACGCCGTGGTGCGATCCGCTGCCGACCGGGCCGACGGCGCCCGCCCCCGGCTCGTCGTCCCCGGTCCGGGAGGCACGCCGTTCACCCAGGCCATGGCGCGGGAGCTGGCGCAGGAGCCGTGGCTGGCCTTCGCCTGCGGCCGGTACGAGGGCATCGACGAGCGCGTGTACGAGTACGCGGCGCAGGATCTCGGGCTGCAGGTCGAAGTGGTCTCACTCGGCGACTACGTGCTCAACGGGGGAGAGGTGGCGGTGCTCGCCGTCACCGAGGCGGTGGCGCGGCTGCTGCCGGGCGTGATCGGCAACGCCGAGTCGCTGGTCGAGGAGTCGCACGAGGACGGCCTGCTCGAGTACCCCGTCTACACCAAGCCGGCGTCCTGGGAGTCCGCCCCAGGGACCACCCGTGACGTCCCGGCGGTGCTGCTGTCCGGCGACCACCGGGCGATCGCGCAGTGGCGCCACCAGCAGCGGCTCGAGCGCACGGCCGCGCGCCGGCCCGACCTGCTCCACGCCTCGCAGCCCGTCGGCGCGCTCGCCGACCTCGACCTCGCGCTCGCGACCGCCGCGGACGCCCCCGAGCTCATGGTGCTGACCCGGGCCTGCTGGGTGGGCGAGATCGCGCGGTACGGCATGTTCGGGGCCGGGGAGGAGTCGGTGGAACAGGTCGCCGACGACCTCACCCGCTGGCAGACCTGGGTCTTCCGGGCCGGCGGCCGCCTGGTGGCCTCGGTCCGTGGCCGGCTCGACCCGCATGACCCCACCACCTGGCAGATCGGCCGCCTCATGGTGGCGCCGGACCTGCAGCACCGGGGGATCGGTCGCGAGCTGCTCGCCTTCGCCGAGGCGCAGGCGCCGGCCGGCGCGACGGCATACTGGCTCAACACAGGGGCGGGCAGCGACCGCAACCTGCGCATCTACCGCAAGGCCGGCTACCGGGTGCGACCCGGGGAGGGGGCGTTCCCGGGGACCGTCGACCTCACCAAGCGCCGGCGCTGAGGCCCCTCGCTGGGGAGGTGCGGCGCAGGGAAGCGGTCAGTCCACCAGCCGCCCGACGAGCACGGGGGTCAGGAGGCGGCGGCCGGCGATGAGGCGCTCGCCCACGCCCACGGTCACCGTCTGCGCCGCCATGATCCCGAACAGCACGAGCACCTGGGCCGTTGCCGCCTGCACCGGTGAGCCGCCGCCGAGCATGACGCCGATGAAGGCGCCGGGCAGCGTGACCACCCCGGTCGTCTTGACCTGGTCGAGCCCCGGGAGCAGGGCCTCTGGGGCGCGTCGGTGGACGATCTCCTCGATGGCCTGGGCGGGCAGCAGGCCCAGGCTCAGGCACGCCTCGTACTGCTGGTGCTCCTCCTCCAGCGCCGCGAACGCCCGGCGCCCCAACAGCGTGTGCGCCGTCATCGCGTTCCCGACGATGATCCCGCCGACGGGGATGACCGCGATGCCCTCGGGCGGGATCGTGCCGGTGGCGAGGACCACCGCCAGGACGGGGAGCACGCCGGCAGCCATGGCGGCCGCCGCCCACGGCCACGCCTGCGGCGCGCCGACCCGGCGGGTCGTCGTCAGGACGCCGATCGCGAACATGACGACGAGCAGCAGGGCCGACAGGGCCAGGCTGCGCACGACGGCGGCGATGACGAGTGCGGCGACCGCGAGCTGCGCCACGGCACGCAGGGCAGCCACGACGACGGGGCGCTCGAGCTGGTAGCTGCTGACGCGGTGGGCGGCGAGGGTCAACGCGAGGAGCAGCACGAGCGCGAGCGCCACCGGCCACCCGGGGTTGATGGTCACCGGGTCACCGTATGCCGGAGACGCGGCAGGCCGGGGTAGGCGGTGTCGCGGGGGCGGGTGTCGCGGGGGCCCCTGTCGCGGGGGCCCCTGTCGCGGAGAGGGCCGCGGTCGTGGCGCCAGCAATCCGCTTGTCTCCGGGAATAGATCTCTGTATCGTTCTACTTGAACGATTTAGTAGATCGATGCAGAGCGGAGAGGGGGGGCCAGACGATATGGGTGGAGTGACCCTGAAGACCGTGGCCGAGGAAGCCGGCGTGTCCGTCTCGACCGTGTCCAACGCGTACAACAAGCCCGACCAGCTCTCGGCCGAGGTGCGCACCCGGGTCCTCGAGACCGCGAAGCGCCTGGGCTACCCGGGCCCCAACCCGGCGGCCCGCAGCCTGCGCTCGCAGCGCGCCGGCGCGATCGGCCTGCTGCTCACCGAGCGGCTCTCCTACGCCTTCTCCGACCCGTACTCCGTCGGCATGCTCGCCGGGCTCGCGGAGGTCGCCGAGGAGCACCGCACCGGGCTCCTGCTCATCCCGCTCCCGTCGCTGGCCGACCCCCAGGACGAGGAGGAGGCCCGGTTGGCGGCCGACACCATGCGCCAGGCCGTGGTCGACGGGATCGTCGCCTACTGCGTCGACGAGGACCACCCGGCCCGCGCCGTTGCCCTCGAACGCGGGCTGCCGATGGTGTCGACGATCGACATCGGGCCGGGGGACGAGCGGCACGGGTTCGTCCTCATCGACGAGTACGGCGCGGCCTACGCCCTCGGACGCCACCTGGCCGACCTGGGTCACCGCCGCGTGGGCATCATCGTCGACAGCCGGCACCAGACCGAGCGGCCCGAGGTCGTGCGCCCCGAGGACGAGGGCGACCTCTACGTCGACAGCCGCCCTCGGCTGCGCGGCATCCGCGACGCGCTGGGTGACGACGCCGCGGTGACGGCCGTCTACGCCGGCCACAACTCCCACGACGCAGGCGTGCGGTCGGCGGCCTTCCTGCTGGACCGGCGCGACCGCCCCACCGCCATCGCCGCCGTGAGCGACGTCATGGCGTTCGGCGCGATCGAGGCGGCGACCCAGCGCGGGCTGGTCATCGGCCGCGACCTGTCGGTCACCGGCTTCGACGACGTCCCCGCGGCCGCGCAGGTGGGCCTGACCACGGTCCGCCAGCCCATTGCCGAGAAGGGCCGCCTGCTCGGGCGGATGCTCCTCGACCCCACCTTCACCGAGCGCCGCCTGGTGCTCGAGACCGAGCTCGTGGTGCGGTCCAGCACCGGGCCCGCCACCCCCTGACCACCACCTCCCGGAAGGAGAACCCCATGAGCGACTACCTCGCCCTCACCACCATCCGCCACCACCGGTCCGAGGCCGCCTCGGCCCTCCCCGGCGCGCCCGTCGTCGACGACGGCTGGCGCCCGGCCCCGCTGGCGACGGCCCGGCCCGTCCGGCGCTCGCTCGCCACGACCCTGCGGGTGGCCGCGTCGGTCGAGCGCCGCTGGGCGGACCGCCTCGACCCGGCCTGCGGCTGAGCCGACGGCCGGTCCCCCGCCGATTTCTGGCGGGGGGCCGGCCCGTGGCAGAATGGCTCCTCGCGTCCGCGGAACCCACGGCCCCTGCCACAGGGGGAGTGCCGAAGACTCGGCACGTGGCCGTCTCCGCGCGCCGGACGCACTCCGTACACCACGCACCACCGACAACCCTGGGCGACCTGTGGCGCCGAGAAGAAAGCGAATCCGCCATGCAGCGTTTCGACGAGCTCGACAAGGCCTCCCTCCGCGAGGACGTCCCCGCCTTCCGCGCCGGTGACACCGTCAAGGTGCACGTGAAGGTCGTCGAGGGCACCCGCTCCCGCATCCAGGTGTTCCAGGGTGTCGTCATCCGTCGCCACGGCGGCGGCGTCGGCGAGACCTTCACCGTCCGCAAGGTGTCCTTCGGCGTCGGCGTCGAGCGCACCTTCCCGCTGCACACCCCGATCATCGACAAGATCGAGGTCGTGACCCGCGGTGACGTCCGTCGCGCCAAGCTGTACTACCTGCGCGACCTGCGCGGCAAGGCCGCCAAGATCAAGGAGAAGCGCGAGACCACGCCCGCCAAGTAAGGCGCAGCGATCTCCCACTCCCTTCCCGCCTCGTGTCCGCCGTCCGCGGGCACAGAGTCGGGGGTTAGGCTCCGGTTGCGATGAACCCCGAACCGGAACCACTCCAGCAGGACCCGGCCGCCGCGTCAGCCCCGTCTGACGCGGCGGCGTCGTCCGGTCGCTCCCCGGTGCCCTCCGCCGTCGCCTCTCCGCAGGCCGCGCGTGACGCGGAGCGGCCCGCGCGACGCGCGACGCGCGGCCCCTCCTGGCTGCTGCTCGTCGGCATCGCCCTGGTCGTGATGGTGCTGGTGCGAGGGTTCCTCGTCCAGTCCTTCTTCGTCCCGTCGGGGTCGATGGAGCCCACCATCGAGCCCGGGGACCGGATCCTGGTGAACAAGCTTGTCGCCGGCGGCTCGCTGCAGCGTGGCGACGTCGTCGTCTTCGACGGCACGACCACCTTCGCGGCAGCCGACCGGACGCCGCACCAGGACGACGGCCTCATCGGCCGCACGCTGGCCTCGGCCGCCCGACTGGTGGGTGTCGACGTGGGCGAGCAGGACTTCGTCAAGCGGGTCGTGGGCCTGCCCGGTGACCGGGTCGTGTGCTGCGACGACAAGGGCCGGCTCACGGTCAACGGCGTCGCCGTCACCGAGCCGTACCTGTACCCCGGCGACAAGCCGAGCGAGCTCACCTTCGACGTGACCGTGCCTGCCGGGCGTCTGTGGGTCATGGGTGACCACCGCGGCGACAGCGCGGACTCCCGCGCCCACCTCGGCGACCCCGGCGGCGGCACCGTCAGCACGGACGACGTCATCGGCCGTGCCGTGGCGACGTACTGGCCGCTCTCGCGGCTCGGCACGTTCCCGGCACCGGCGCAGCTGTCGCGCATCCCGCGGGGGATCACCCGATGACCGCCCGCGACGGCGCACCTGACGAGGGGCGGGGGGCCGGACGCGCGCCCGGACACGGCGAGGGCGACGGCTGGCTGGCGTGGGAGCGTGGCCCCCAGCCGGCGGACGCCGACCCGACGCGCCAGGACCAGGCCGACGAGACGACGGGGCCGTGGCTGCGCCACGACCTGGCCTCGACGCGGTCCGAGCAGGGCGGCGGCGGGCGCGGGGCCTCGCCCTGGCTGGCGCCCGAGCTCACCGTCCCGGACGACCACTCCGCTGCGTCCGGGGCCACCCCCGACGCCGGCGTGCCGCCCGCGATGGCCGGCGGGCAGTCGTCCGTCCCTGGCGCCGGTGAGCACTCCGCAGGACCTGCGACGACCGGCGGCCAGTCCGCCCTGCCCGCATCCGCGGGGGACTCTCCTCAGCGTCGGACGCCTCCGCCCACGGAGACCCGGCCGGCTGCGCACACGCAGCC
>NZ_JBHUYG010000092.1:0-17702 GCF_042668795.1 Pedococcus sp. NPDC057267
CGACGTTCCTGGGGGCGACTCCGGCTAGACGACCAGGCCCAGCACGAGGACGAACACGAGCCCGGTGACCGACAGCACGGTCTCCATCAGCGACCACGACTTGATGGTCTGGCCGACCGAGAGGCCGAAGTACTCCTTGACCAGCCAGAAGCCGGCGTCGTTGACGTGGGAGAAGAACACCGAGCCGGCGCCGATGGCGAGCACGAGGAGGGACACCTCGCCGGTGCTCATGCCTGCCGCCAGCGGGGCGAGGATGCCCGAGGCGGTGACGGTGGCCACGGTGGCGGAGCCGGTGGCGAGGCGGATGAGGACCGCCACCACCCAGGCGAGGAGGAGCACCGAGATCCCGCTGCCCTGGACCCACTGGGCGACGAGCTTGCCGATGCCGGTGTCGACGAGGGTCTGCTTGAAGCCGCCACCGGCGGCGACGATGAGGATGATGCCGGCGATGGGGGGCAGCGCCTTCTCCATCGAGGTCGCGAGCGCCCGGGTGCCCATGCCCGCACCCCGGCCGAGGGTGAAGAACCCGACGACGACGGCGATGAGCAGCGCCACGAGCGGCGTGCCGAGGAAGTCGAGCACGGTGCGCACGGCATTGCCGTCGGCGGCCAGGATGTCGGCGAGCGCCTTGCCCATCATGAGCACGACCGGGGTGAGGACGGCGACGAGGGTGACGCCGAACGAGGGGCGGCGGACCAGCTTGGCGCCCTGGCGCTCCTCGTCCTCGGGGGTCGAGTACAGCTCGGGGGTGGCGGCGTCGACCCAGCGGCCGGCGAACCGGGCGAACAGCGGACCGGCGATGGCGACGGTCGGCACGGCGACGAGCACGCCGAGGCCGAGGGTGACGCCGAGGTTGGCCTTGAGCGCGTCGATGGCCACGAGCGGGCCCGGGTGCGGCGGCACGAGACCGTGCATCGCCGACAGGCCGGCGAGGGCCGGGATGCCGACCTTGATGATCGACAGCCCCGAGCGGCGGGCGACGAGGAAGATGACGGGCATCAGCAGGACGAGGCCGATCTCGAAGAACATCGGCAGCCCGATGAGGGCACCGACGCCGGCCATCGCCCACGGCAGCGTGCGCGCCGAGGAGCGGCCCACGATGGTGTCGACGATCTCGTCGGCTCCACCGGAGTCGGCGAGCAGCTTGCCGAACATGGCGCCCAGCGCGATCAGGGTGCCCACGCTGGCCGCGGTCGCCCCGAAGCCCTTGCTGTAGCTGTCGATGACGTCGGACATGGCGACCCCGGCCACGGCGCCGACGGCCAGCGAGCCGATCGTCAGCCCCAGGAACGGGTGCAGCTTGAACTTCGTGATCAGCAGGACGATCACGGCGATGCCGATGAGGGCGGCGGGCACGAGCCGGGCGGCCGGGATGGCCGGTGCATCGGCCGCCGGGGAGGCTGCGAGCAGGTGCAGCGTCGGGAGCAGGTCGGTGGTCATGCGGAGTGGATGTCCTTCGAGGTGAGGAGGGAGAGGGACTCGGTGACGAGGTCGTCGACGGCGCGGGCGACGTCCAGGACCGCACCGTGCTCGTCCGCCTGGAGCGGCTCGAGCGTGGCGAACTGGCTGTCGATGAGGGCGGCCGGCATGAAGTGGGCCGGGCGGGCTGCCACACGCTGGGCGAGCACGTCCCGGTCGCCGTGCAGGTGCAGGAACGTCGTCCGGGGCGCCTGGGCCGTGAGGATGTCGCGGTAGGAGCGCTTGAGCGCCGAGCAGCTGGCCACCCCACCGGTGGCGTCGTGCTCGGCCAGCCAGGCGGCGATCGACTCCAGCCAGGGGCGACGGTCGTCGTCGTCGAGCGGGACGCCGGCGGACATCTTCGCGATGTTGGCCTCGGGGTGGAAGTCGTCCGCGTCGGCGAACGGCACCCGGAGCCGCTGGGCGAGCGCGGCACCGACGGTCGTCTTGCCGGAGCCGGAGACCCCCATGACGACCACCAGCGGTGGGGGTGGGGGTGAGGTCGAGGTCATCGCGAACTCCTTCGTCCGGCTCCGGGCTCGTCGTCGAGCCGCATCGCCCACCACGGTGACGCATCAGAACCGGTTTGACAAGAGTTTCCGAGCAATAAATCTGACTTAGTGGTCCCCATCACGGCACAAGGCGGTGGTCTGGCACGCTGTCCGTATGCCGCGCAGCGCCGACGCCCCCGCCCCTCCCCCGCGTCCGCAGGGCGCGGAGCCGGGCCTGCACGCCGGCGTGCTGGACGCGCTCGGGGCGCAGATCGTCGGTGGCGAGGTGGCGGTCGGCGAGGTGCTGCGCATCGACCAGCTCGACGCCCGCTTCGGGGTGTCCCGCTCCGTCGTGCGCGAGGCCGTCCGCGTGCTCGCCTCGATGGGCCTCGTGGAGACCCGGCGGCGCCTCGGCGTGCGTGTCCGTCCCCGGGACCAGTGGAACGTGTTCGACCCGCGGGTGATCCGCTGGCGGCTGGCCGGCCCGGGGCGCGAGGACCAGCTCGTCTCCCTCGGCGAGCTGCGCCGCGGCTTCGAGCCCGTCGCCGCCGAGCTCGCGGCGCTCCGCGCGACGCCGGAGCAGTGCGGCGCGATGGTGGGCGCCGTGGTGCAGATGGGGGTGCACGCCAAGGCGCAGGACCTCGAGGGCTACCTCGTCGCGGACACCCTGTTCCACACGACGATGCTCCAGGCCTCGGGCAACGAGATGCTCGCGGCGCTGTCGACGGTGGTCTCGGAGGTGCTGGCAGGCCGCACCCACCACCACCTCATGCCGACCAACCCCAACCCGGCTGCGATCCGCCTGCACGGCGACGTGGCGGAAGCGATCGGCAGCGGCGACCCGCAGGCGGCCTCGGCGGCCATGCGGGCGATCATCGACGAGGCGAGCTCGGCACTGCTCGCGATCAAGGCCGCCGACGCCCGGGAGTGACTCCCGGGGGCCGGCGGCCCCGGTCCGTCGGCGGGTCGCAGCGACCCGGGCCCGTCAGAGCGGGCAGGTGTTGACCAGGTCGCCGCTCGCGGGACGCGGGTACGTCCGGTCGGCCGGGGGCTGCACCCCACGGTCCACCCACGCAGTGAGCGCGTCGAAGCCGGACCGCGCGCACGGCAGCAGCGGGCGCAGCCTGTCGGGGAACGCGGCATACAGGCCGTCGGTGTGGGTCCCGTCCGTGATCGTGTAGTACCGGTGCAGCGAACCGCGACCGGCCGAGTCGATGAGCCGGTCGTAGACATCCGCGTCCGTCTTCGGCGGCAGCAGCGTGTCGAGCGAGCCCTGGACGGTGATGAGCGGCTTGCCCACGCGGCCGGTCAGCTGGACGCTCGCGACGGCGTCCTTCACCGACTGCGGCCGCGACGCGTAGTCGTAGTCGGCGTCGCACGCCGGGGTGCCACTCGCGCAGAACGGCGTGCCCGCCTTGAGGTCGCCGTCGTAGGACGGGTCGAACTCCTCGCGGTAGATGCGCTGGGTGAGGTCCCAGTACACCGAGTAGTGAAACGGCCACAGGAACTCCGACCCCGGCACGAACCCGGCCGCGATCATCGCGTCGTGCGCGGCCTGGTCGCCGGTCGCGGCATACGCCGGGTAGTTCTTCAGCGCGGTCGGCAGGTAGGTGAACAGGTTCGGGCCGTCCGCACGGAACAGCGTGCCCTCCCAGTCCAGACCCCCGTCGTAGAGGTCGGGACGGTTCTCCAGCTGCCACCGGGTGAGGTACCCGCCGTTGGAGATGCCGAACATGAACGTCCTCGCCGGCGCCTTGGCGTAGACCTGCTTCAGGACCTTCTTCGAGGCGATGGTGAGCTGGGTGACGCGGCTGTTCCACTCGCGGACCGAGCCGCCGGGCGAGGAGCCGTCGTCGTAGAACGTGAGGCCGACGTTGCCCTTGTCCGTGGCGGCGAACGCGTAGCCCTTGGCCAGGACGAAGTCGCTGATGATGAAGTCGTTGGCGTACTGCGCGCGGTTGCCGGGCGAGCCGCTGACGACCAGGCCACCGTTCCAGTGGTCCGGGATGCGCAGGACGAACTGGCTGTCGTGGTTCCAGCCGTTGTTCGTGTTCGACGTCGAGGTGTCGGGGAAGTAGCCGTCGACCTGGATGCCGGGGACGCCGGTCGGGTTCACCGTGCCGGGCGCGTTGAGACCGGCCCAGTCGCTCGGGTTCGTGTGCCCGGTCCTCGTGGTGCCGGCCGTGGTGAGGTCCTCGAGGCAGGCAGTCTTCTGGACCTCCGCGCCGGGGACGCGGATCTTCGACTCGCGGGCGCAGTGCGCGCCCTGCGGCTTGTCGGCGGCCGCGGGGCCGGCGGTGAGCAGGGCGGCGCCGAGGGCGAGCGCTGCGGAGGTGGCGAGGGCGGCGTACCGCCGGCGTGACGTCGTTGTCGGGCGCATGGGGGCCATCGTTCGCGCGGCCCGCAGGCGCCTCACTGTGGGGGCGGCACACAGTGGCCGCGCGCCCGGTGTGCCCCTGACGTGCAGGTATGCCGTGCACGCAGGCCGCCGGAAACACCTTGCTCGTACTCTACCTAGCTAGGTAGAGTACGAGCATGAGTCACCCTCCCCGCATGACGCTGGCAACCCGGGCCGTCCTCGAGACGCTGCTCTCGGACCCGGGGGCCGAGCAGTACGGGCTCGCGATCGGGGCGGCCGCCGGCCTGCCCAGCGGGACGATCCACCCGATCCTGGCGCGCCTCGAGCGTGCCGGGTGGGTGCAGTCGTCGTGGGAGGACATCGACCCCAGTCGCGAGGGACGCCCGGCCCGCCGGTACTACCGGCTCACCGACGAAGGGGCCGTCGCCGCACGCACCGCGATGCACCGGTCGGCAGCCGCCCGCGGCGTCCCACGCCTCCTCGGCGGGGAGGCGTGAGGTGCCGGGCGGGCCCTCGCCGTCGCTGACCGGCTTCGTCGGGCACTCGCGCCCGTGGGCCCGGCGTGCGGTGCGCCTGGCCAGCCTCGGGCTGCCCCGGGGCGAGGTCCGTGACCGCTACCGCCGCGAGTTCGTGAGCGACCTCTCCGACCTGGGGGCGCACGCCCAGGTCGCCTACTGCGTGCGGGTCGTCGTCGGGGTGCCGGCGCTGAGGCTCGCCGTCCGCAACACCCCGTCGAGTCCCTTGGAGCCGATCATGGCCACGACCACCAGACCGCTGCGCTGCCGCCTCACCTTCCACCGCTGGGAGGCCGCACACACCCCGGACGGCCAGCGGTTCGACCGCTGTGCCCGATGCCACAAGGAGCGCGGCGACGGGCGGACCGGCTTCTCCGGCCTGGCGATTGGCTGACCGGACTCGTCGGGCGAGGGGTCCCGGGCCGGGGGTGCGGGTCCGGGAGCCCGGCGGGTCAGGCCGTCGCGCGGAGGATGTCGCGGGTGACCTCGAGCTGGCCGCGGTGCTGGGCCAGCTCCTCGTACACGTGCAGCAGCACCTCGCCCTGCGTGGCGTAGTCGTCCCGCCCGTCCGGACGGGCGGGCGGCTCGTCCGGCCGGGCGTCGCGGACCCAGCCGGCGAAGTCGGCACGCAGGGCGTCGGTGGCAGAGGCGAGGTCGGCGACCGGCGCGGTCGCGGTGAACTCGCCGGCGCGGTCCCGCGGCACGGGGCGGTTGAGGTTGATCGTGGACGCCCACGCCGCGCACACGCCGAGGCAGTGCGTGAGGATCTGGCCCGGGCTGTTGGCGCCGGGCAGGTCGGGCCGCCGGTTCGCCAGGTCGTCGCCGAGCCCGGTGACGATGTCCCGCATCGCCACCAGCGCCTCGTCACAGAACCGCAGGTACACCTCGGCCGTGATCACGCGTCCTCCCCTGTGACGTTGCCAGTGTCGTCGTCGTTGCCAGTGTCGTCGCCGGCCTGCGCCGCCTCGTCCCCCGACCCGCCCACCGGCGTGGCCGTGCCGGTCTCGAGCAGCTGCCGGAAGCCGGCCTCGTCGAGGATGGGACGGCCGAGCTCGCGCGCCTTGTCCTCCTTGGACCCGGCGTTCTCGCCCACGACGACCCAGTCGGTCTTCTTCGACACCGACCCCGACGCCTTGCCGCCGCGGGCCACGATCGCCTCCTTGGCCTCGTCGCGGCTGAATCCCTCCAACGAGCCCGTGACGACGACGGTCATGCCGGAGAGGGTCTGCTCGATCGACTCGTCGCGCTCGTCCTCCATCTGCACGCCATCGGCCGCCCACTGCTCGACGATGCGCACGTGCCAGTCGTTGCCCTCGCCGTCGAACCAGTCGCGGACGGCGTCGGCGATGACACCGCCGACACCCTCGACGCCGGCGAGCTCCTCACGGGAGGCGTCGCGGATCGCCTGCATCGTGCCGAAGTGCTGGGCGAGCGCCCGGGCCGCGGTCGGCCCGACGTGCCGGATCGACAGCGCCACCAGGACGCGCCACAGCGGCTGGGTCTTCGCCTGCTCGAGGTTGGCGACGAGGCGGGCGCCGTTCGCGGACAGCACCCGGCCGTCGACGACTGCGTCCTCGGGGTCGGTCTTCTTCGCCGCCCGGGTGAAGAGCGGCACACGGGCGATGTCCTCGTCGCGCAGCCCGAACAGCCCGCTCTCGTCCTCGATGACCCGGGAGTCGAGCAGCGCCCCCGCACCCTCCCAGCCGAGCGCCTCGATGTCGAAGGCCCCTCGCCCGGCCAGGCCGGCCAGGCGCTCGCGCAGCTGCGAGGGGCAGGTGCGGGCGTTGGGGCAGCGGATGTCCTTGTCGCCCTCCTTCTCCGGGCGCAGCTCGGTGCCGCAGGACGGGCAGTGCGTCGGCATGACGAACGCGCGCTCGGTGCCGTCGCGCAGGTCCACGACCGGCCCGAGGATCTCGGGGATGACGTCGCCGGCCTTGCGCAGCACCACGGTGTCGCCGATGAGCACGCCCTTGCGCTTGACCTCGTCGGCGTTGTGCAGCGTGGCGCGCTCGACGGTCGAGCCGGCGACCACGACCGGTTCCATGACCCCGAACGGCGTCACCCGCCCGGTGCGGCCGACGTTGACCTGAATGTCGAGCAGCCTGGTGTTGACCTCCTCCGGCGGGTACTTGTAGGCGATCGCCCACCGCGGCGCCCGGGACGTCGACCCCAGCCGTCGTTGGAGCGCGACCTCGTCGACCTTGACGACGATCCCGTCGAGCTCGTGCTCGACGCTGTGCCGGTGCTCGCCGTAGTACGCGACGTACTCCTGCACCTCGGCGACCGTGGAGAGCACCTTGAAGTGGGTCGAGATCGGCAGCCCCCAGGCGCGGAACAGCTCGTACGCCCCGGACTGCCGCGTGAGGTCGAAGCCCTCACGGAACCCGATGCCGTGCACCAGCATCCGCAACCCACGGCTGGCCGTGACGCGGGGGTCCTTCTGCCGCAGCGACCCCGCGGCCGTGTTGCGCGGGTTGGCGTAGGGCGCCTTGCCGACCTCGACGAGCGAGGCGTTGAGGTCGGCGAACGCCTCGACCGGGAAGTACACCTCACCGCGGACCTCGACCCGGGCCGGGTGGTCGGTGCCCGCGAGCTGGTGCGGTATGCCGTCGATGGTCCGGACGTTGTTGGTGACGTCCTCGCCGGTGCGGCCGTCTCCCCGGGTCAGGGCGCGGGTGAGACGGCCGTTCTCGTAGAGCAGGTTGACCGCGAGCCCGTCGATCTTGAGCTCGCAGAGGTAGTGGAAGTCGGTGGTTCCGGCGTCGCGCTCGACCCGCCCCGCCCACTGCGCGAGCTCCTCGGGCGAGAAGCAGTTGTCCAGCGACAGCATCCGCTCGAGGTGGTCGACGGCCTGGAAGTCGGTGGAGAACACCGCTCCCCCGACCTGCTGGGTCGGGCTCTCCGGCGACCGGAGTTCGGGGTGCTCGTCCTCCAGCTCGTTGAGCCGGCGGATCAGCTGGTCGTACTCGGCGTCGCTGATCGTCGGCGCGTCCTTGACGTGGTAGGCGAACTGCGCCGCGCTGGCTCGGTCGGCGAGGTCGGCCCACTCGTGCCGCGCCTCGTCGGGCACGACCTCGGAGGCGAGGGTGTCGGGGGCAGCAGCGCTCGAGCCGTTCTCACTCACGCGCCTCATCCTGCCGCACCCCACCGACGTCCCGCCCGCGACGGCGGGCACCGCGGCGGCGGCCCCGCGGCGGGCACCGCGCGCCGGCCCGGCGCGTTGTCCGGGGTGGCAGCCCCCCGGCATACGGCGGATCCGTAGCCAAAGACCGTGCGAGCAGGGAGGATGCAGCCAAACGTCCCCGACGGAGTGGAGCGCCCCGATGACCAACCTCGCCACCGACCTGACCACCACCGCCCAGCGGACCCCCGAGCAGTCGGCGATCCGCATCGACGGCAACAGCATCAGCTACGGCCAGCTCCACGCCATGGCGGCGAAGGTGGCGGGGCAGCTGCGGGCGGCCGGCATCGAGCCCGGCGACCGGGTGGCGATCATCCTGCCGAACGTGCCGGCGTTCCCGGTGGTGTTCTACGGCATCCTGCTCGCCGGCGGCGTCGTGGTGCCGATGAACCCGCTGCTCAAGTCGGGCGAGATCGACTACTTCTTCACCGACTCCGGGGCCAAGGTGGCCTTCGTGTGGCCCGACTTCGTCGACGAGGCCACCAAGGGCGCGCAGAACTCCGGCACGACCATCGTCCAGTGCACGCCGCTCGGCCCGGTCGACGGCGTCCTGCCCGACGGCGAGCCGATCGCCGCGCCGACCGAGCGCGCGGACGACGACGACGCCCTCATCCTCTACACCTCGGGCACGACCGGGCGGCCCAAGGGCGCCCAGCTCACCCACTCCAACATCCACCTCAACGCCAAGCGCAGCTCCGTCGACATCCAGCACACCAGCCCGGACGACGTCGTCATGGGCTGCCTGCCGCTGTTCCACGTGTTCGGGCTCGTGGTGGGCCTGCAGGCCGCCGTCGTCGCGGGCGCGTCACTCGCGCTCATCCCCCGGTTCGACCCCGAGAAGGCGATCGAGGTGATCGAGAAGGAGCGGGTCACGATCATGCTCGGCGTGCCGACGATGTATGCCGCGATCCTCAACCACCCGCGCTCGGACGGGATGGACGCCTCGTCGCTGCGGGTCTGCTGCTCGGGCGGGTCGGCCATGCCGCACGAGGTGCAGAAGGCGTTCGAGGACAAGTTCGGCTGCATCATCCTCGAGGGGTACGGCCTGTCGGAGACCTCGCCGGTCGCGTCGTTCAACATGCCCGACCGCGAGCGCAAGCCCGGCACGATCGGCGTGGCGATCCCCGGCTGCGAGATGAAGCTCGTCGGCATGGACGGCCAGGACGTCGGCCCGGGCGAGGGCGTCGGCGAGATCGCGATCCGCGGCGACAACGTCATGAAGGGCTACTGGAACAAGCCGGAGGCGACCAAGGAGGCGATCCCGGACGGCTGGTTCCGCACCGGTGACCTCGCCACCGTGGACGAGGACGGCTACTACACGATCGTCGACCGCAAGAAGGACATGATCCTGCGCGGCGGCATGAACGTGTACCCCCGCGAGGTCGAGGAGGTGCTCTACCAGCACCCCGACGTCGTCGAGGCGGCCGTGGTCTCGGTGCCGGACGACCTGCTAGGCGAGGAGGTCGGCGCGGCGGTGGCGCTGCGGCCGGGGGCGACCGCGACGCTCGAGGAGGTCAAGCAGTTCGTCAAGGACAACATCGCCGCCTACAAGTACCCGCGCCACATCTGGCAGGTCGACGAGCTGCCCAAGACCGCGACCGGCAAGATCCTGCGCCGCGAGGTCAGCAAGCCCGCCGACGCGTAGGCGGGACCTCAGCCCCTCGCAAAACGGCAGTTGCTGTCACGAAACGGCAGTTCCCTAGGGCCGTTTCACGTCCGCAACTGCCGTTTTGCGCGAGCGGGCGGGGAGGCCGATGACGACGGCCGAGACGAGCACGACCGCGGCCCCCACCAGCTGCGGCCAGGCGAGGTGCTCGCCGAGGACCGCGACGCCGAGGACGACGGACACCACCGGGATGAGGTAGGTCACCGTGGTGCTCACCGTCGCGCCCGCGCCGCGGACGACGTCGAACTGCAGCATGTACGCCAGGCCCGTGCCGACGACGCCGAGGGCGAGGACGGCGAGCAGCGGCAGCGCCCAGCCACCACCGGCGGTGTCGGCGTGGCCGGACCACGGCGCGGCGTACGCGTCGCGGTGCAGCAGCCACCAGACCAGCACCACCGGCACCATGAGGGCGGTCCCGACGAGCAGCAGGGCCGTCGGCATCGACAGGCCGCCGAGGTCCGCCTTGCCGAGGAACCGGCGGTTGTACGTCCAGCCGAGGCCGTAGCAGGCGCCGGCGACCAGCGTCATGCCGAAGCCGAGCAGGTCCGGGCGCCCCGCGGACTCCCACGGCTGCATGATGACGACGACCCCGACGAAGCCGAGCAGCACCGCGGCCAGCTTGCGCGGTGAGAGCCGGTCGGCGGGCAGCAGGACGAGCGCGAAGAAGACGGCGGCCAGCGGTGTCGTGGCGTTGCCGATGCCGGCCAGGGCGGAGGAGACCCGCTCCTCCCCCGCGGCGAACAGGCTGAACGGCAGCGCCGTCAGGAACACGCCCGACACCGCGAGGTGGCCCCACACGCGCGGCTCGCGCGGCAGCCGGCCGCCCGTCACCGACAGCAGGCCCAGCAGGGTCAGCGTCCCGGCGAGGATGCGCAGCCCGGAGATCTGCAGCGGCGCCATGGTCCGCAGCCCGACCTTCATGAGCAGGAAGCTCGAGCCCCAGATGAGGGCGAGCAGGAGGTACTTGGCCTGCCAGGGCACCCGCGGCGCCGCCGGCGTGGTCGTGTCGGGGGTGCTGGTTGGGGCGGCGACGGTGCTGCTCACTGGGGCGTCAACTCTCGGCTCGTTCGGACCATTCCGCGGCCACGTCGACCGCTGCGCGTAGAACGCGCCAGGCCCCCTCGGGTGTGAGCCCGGCGAGCCCGCAGGCGGGGGTGGCGACGAGGTCGCCCAGCCCGGCACGCGGCATACCGGCATCGGTCCAGCCGCGCTCGACGGCGGCCGCCGCCGCGCGGGCGGTGCCCGAGCCGTCCGTGGGCAGGCACCCCGCCCACACGGGGACACCGGACTCCACGGTCGCGGCGACCGACTCCCAGCGCTGCGGGGTGAGCCCGGTGGTGTCGAGCGCGATGGCACCGGTGCCGGTCTGGCGCAGCAGGGGCAGCGGTATGCCGGGGTCGCAGCAGTGCACGACGGTCACCGTGCCCTCGGGCGCCGCGCCGAAGACGTCGCGCAGGCCGGTGGCCACCACCTGGGGGTCGACCGCACGCAGGTGGCCGTAGCCGCTCGCCGTGCTGAGCCGACCCGCCAGCACCGCGGGCAGGGACGGCTCGTCGAGCTGCAGGACGAGGCGGGCACCGGGGACCAGGGCCTGGATGCGTGCGAGGTGCACGCGCAGGCCCTCGGACAGGGAGCTGACGAGGTCGCGGACGGCCCCTTCGTCGGAGACGGCCTTCTCGCCGCGGTTGAGCTCGACGGCGGCGGCCAGGGTCCACGGCCCCGTGGCCTGCACCTTGAGGTCGCCCTCGTAGCCGTCGAACGCCTCGGCCAGCTCGTCGAGGTCCTGGCGCAGGTAGGCGGCGGCCCGCTCGGCGTCGCGGCCGGGGCGGTCGACGAACCGCCAGCCCGAGGGCTGCAGGTCGACCGGGAGCTCCACGAGGAGGGCCGCGCCACGGCCGACCATGTCGGCACCCGGGCCGCGCGCGGGGAGCTCGGGCAGGTAGGGCAGGTGCCCGTCGCCCAGGATCTCGCGGACACCCTTGAGCGCCTCCCGGACGTCGGTGCCGGGAAGGGATCCGATGCCGGTCGCGCGTGCCACGGATGGAGGCTAGCGACGCCCACCGACACCGGGCGAGGCCGGGGTCCGGGAGGGTGACCGGCAACCGCGCACGGGCGGACGGGAGACCGGTTCGGGTGGGCGAACGGCGCGTCGCGCCCGCCACACGGCTGCCGGCGCGAACTGGTCGTCGGCCGGTCGGACGTCAGGCGCCCGAGGGTCCGGCGGCGGCGTGCTCGGCGAGCAGGCGCTTCGGGGCGACGCAGCGCCAGGCGTCCTCGACGACCTCCTCGACGCGGTCCCAGTCCACGTCCTCGACGTCGAGCCAGGCGCCGACCCAGCCGCGGTGCCCGACGTAGGGCGGCCGGAACCACCGTCGCGGGTCCGCGCCGACCAGCGCCTCCTGCGCACCGTCGGGAGCCGCGGCCCAGAACGCGACCCGGTCGTCGTGGTGCCGGTCCGCGGCCATGACGAACGCCCGGCGGCCGCCCGCGAACCAGGTCGCCTCGCCGTGGGACGTGCGCTCCTCCGTGCCCGGGAGGGCCAGGCAGAGCGCCCGCACCCGCGCCAGCGGCGCCCCGTCGTGGATGGTGCGGTCGGGCACCTCCGGACGGTCCGGCATACGGGCGCTCAGCGCTCCAGCCAGGCGGAGGCGATGGTCGCGGACCCCACGACCCTCGTGCCCTCGTAGAGGACCACGGACTGCCCCGGCGCGACACCGCGCAGCCGGGACCCGAGGCGTACCTGCACCTCGTCCCCCTCCGCCCAGGCGGTCGCGGGCACCTCCTCGCCGTGGGCGCGGACCTGCGCACCCACCTCGACCACGCCCTCGGGCGGCGTGCCGCACCAGCGCGCGTGGTCGCCGCGGATCGCGTCGACCCCGAGCAGCTCGGCGGTGCCGATGGTGACCCGGTTGTCGGTCGTGTCGACGTCGACGACGTAGCGCGGGGTGCCGTCGAGCGAGGACCGGTCGAGCCCAAGGCCGCGGCGCTGGCCGACGGTGTACGCGTAGGCGCCGGTGTGCGTCCCGACGACGGCTCCCGTGGTGGCGTCGACGACCTCGCCGGGCTGCTCCCCCAGCCGCCCGGCGAGCCAGCCGCGGGTGTCGCCGTCGCTGATGAAGCAGATGTCGTGCGAGTCCGGCTTGTTCGCGACGTAGAAGCCGCGCTCGCGCGCCTCCTCGCGGATCCGCGGCTTGGTGGTGTCGCCGAGGGGGAAGAAGGCGCGGGCGAGCTGGCCGGCGTCCAGCACCCCGAGGACGTAGGACTGGTCCTTGGCGGCGTCGACGGCCCGGTGCAACTCGCGGGTGCCGTCCGGCCGCTCGACGACCTGGGCGTAGTGCCCCGTGGCGACCGCGTCGAAGCCGAGGGCAAGCGCCTTGTCGAGCAGGGCGGCGAACTTGATCTTCTCGTTGCAGCGCAGGCACGGGTTCGGCGTGCGGCCGGCGGAGTACTCGGCGACGAAGTCCTCGACCACGTCGCGGCGGAACCGCTCGGCCATGTCCCACACGTAGAACGGGATGCCGAGGACGTCGGCGACCCGCCGCGCGTCCCCGGCGTCCTCGATGGTGCAGCAGCCGCGCGCGGACTCGCGCAGGGTCGCCGCCGACTGCGACAGGGCCAGGTGGACGCCGACGACCTCGTGACCGGCGTCGAGCATCCGGGCGGCGGCGACCGCCGAGTCGACCCCGCCCGACATCGCGGCGACGACGCGCATCAGCCGGTCCAGCCGCTCGCCCGGCGGGCGCGCTCCACGGCCGTGGGGATGGCGGCGAGCGCCGCGTCGACGTCCGCGTCGGTGGAGGTGTGGCCGAGCGTCAGGCGCAGCGCGCCGCGGGCCCGCTCCGCCGACAGGCCCATCGCGAGCAGCACGTGCGACGGCCGCGGCACACCGGCCTGGCAGGCCGACCCCGTCGAGCACTCCACGCCGGCGGCGTCCAGCAGGTAGAGCAGCGAGTCCCCCTCGCAACCGGGGACGAGGAGGTGCGCGTTGCCGGGCAGGCGGCCGGTCGTGTCGCCGGGCTGCCACACTCCCCCGACGGTGATGCCGTAGCCGAGGTCGAGCGCCCCCTGGATGAGGCGGTCGCGCAGCGCGACGAGGCGCTGCGCCTCGGCGTCGAGCTCGGCCACCGCCTCCTGCGCCGCGACGGCGAACGCCCGGATCGCCGGGGTGTCGAGGGTGCCGCTGCGGACCTGGCGCTCCTGGCCCCCGCCGAACGTCAGCGGCGAGAGGACCGCGTCGCGCCGGGCGAGGAGGGCGCCGACGCCGACCGGGCCGCCCAGCTTGTGCGCGGTGACCGTCATCAGGTCCACGCCGCTGGCCGCGAAGTCGGCGGGGACGTGGCCGACCGCCTGCACCGCGTCGGTGTGGACCGGTATGCCGTGCTCGTGCGCCACCGCGGCGATCTCGGCCACGGGCTGCACTGTTCCGACCTCGTTGTTGGCCCACATCACGGTGACCAGCGCGACCGAACCGGGGTCGTCGCTGATCGCCGCGCGGACGGCCTCCGCGCTGACGACCCCGAGCTCGTCGGGCTCGACCCACGTGACCTTGGCGCCCTCGTGCGTCACCAGGTGCTCGACGCAGTCGAGGACGGCGTGGTGCTCGATCCCGCTGGCGACGATGCGGACGCGGGCCGGGTCGGCCTCGCGACGGGCGGCGAACGTGCCGGCGACGGCGAGGTTGTCGGACTCGGTGCCGCCGGAGGTGAAGACGACCTCGGAGGGGCGGGCGCCGAGGGCTCGGGCGAGCTGCTCTCGCGACTCCTCGACGACGCGGCGGGCCCGGCGTCCGGCGGTGTGCAGCGAGGAGGCGTTGCCCGTGACCTGCAGCTGCTCGGTCATGGCCGCGAGCGCCGACGCGCGCAAGGGCGTCGTGGCGGCATG
This sequence comes from Pedococcus sp. NPDC057267, assembly GCF_042668795.1. Lineage (NCBI taxonomy): Bacteria > Bacillati > Actinomycetota > Actinomycetes > Micrococcales > Intrasporangiaceae > Pedococcus > Pedococcus sp. NPDC057267. The sequence goes on from NZ_JBHUYG010000092.1 coordinate 14,552, forward strand.
GTCGAGGTATGCGGTCACCCGCAAAGTTTACGGGTCGTCCGACCGACGCTGCTGTCGTCGTCCAACCGACGTTGCTTTGGGCGACCCTTCCCGGGTCTTCACCACCGTTGGTCCGTAACCGCGCGCGCCGAGGTTCGTTGGGCCCGGTGGGGCGACGCCGGCGCAGGTGGAGGCGTGGCCGCCGCGGACGCGATCCGCTGACAGCCCAGCGGCATCGCCGCGGAGCCCCCGGACCCGTGAGGGGGGTCCGGGGGCTCCGTCCGTGCGGGGGGCTGTCAGCCCTTGGCGGCCTGCACCTTCTCCGTGGCCTGCGGCAGGACCTGGAAGAGGTCGCCCACGACGCCGAAGTCGACGAGCTCGAAGATCGGCGCCTCCTCGTCCTTGTTGACGGCGACGATCGTCTTCGAGGTCTGCATGCCGGCGCGGTGCTGGATGGCACCGGAGATGCCGCACGCGACGTACAGCTGCGGCGACACCTGCTTGCCGGTCTGGCCGACCTGCGAGGTGTGCGGGTACCAGCCGGCGTCGACTGCCGCGCGGGAGGCGCCGACGGCCGCTCCGAGGCTGTCGGCGAACGCCTCGACCGGCGAGAAGTCACCGCCGGTGCCGCGGCCACCCGAGACCACGATCGCGGCCTCGGTGAGCTCGGGACGGCCGGTGGCCTCCTTGGGCTTGGACTCGGTGATCGTCGCGGCCTTGGCCACGTCGGAGATGCTCACCTCGACGACCTCGTCGGCGGCCGCACCAGCAGCCTCCTCGGGGGCGGCCGAGTTCGGCTTCACCGTGATGATCGGCGTGCCCTTGGTGACGGTCGCCTTGACGGTGTACGAGCCGGCGAAGACGGACTGGGTGGTGGACACGCCGCCGCCCTCGCCCGCCTGCACGTCGACGGCGTCGGTGATCAGGCCCGACTCGGTCTTGATCGACAGCCGCGCCGCGATCTCCTTGCCGGCGCTGTTGCTCGGGATGAGCACGGCGGCCGGGGAGGTCTTCTCGACGAGCTGGGCGAGCACCTCGGCCTGCGGGGCGACGAGGTGGCCCGTCACGTCAGCGGACTCGACGCGGTAGACCTTCTCCGCGCCGTACTTCGCGAGGGTCTCCTTCGCCGCGTCGAAGCCGTCGCCGACGAAGACGGCGGAGGGCTCGCCGAGGCGGCGGGCGATGGTCAGGAGCTCGGCGGTCGTCTTGCGAACGGTGCCGTTCGCGTGGTCGACCAGGACGAGAACTTCAGCCATGGGTATCTGGTTTCCTTCCTGCTGGTCCGGCCGGCTCAGACGAACTTCTGGGCGGTGAGGAACTCCGCGAGCTTGGCGCCGCCGTCGCCCTCGTCGGTGACGATCTGGCCCTGCTGGCGCGGGGGGCGCTGGGTGAACGACTCGACCTTGGTCCAGGCGGCCTCGAGGCCGACCTGCGAGGGGTCGACGCCGAGGTCGGCGAGGCTCCACTCCTCCAGCGGCTTCTTCTTGGCCGCCATGATCCCCTTGAACGAGGGGTAGCGCGGCTCGTTGATCTGGTCGGTGACCGACACCAGCGCGGGCAGCGAGGCGGTGATGGTCTCGGAGGCGGCGTCGCCGTCGCGGCGGATCGTCACCGAGCCGCCGTCGACGGTCAGCTCCGAGGCGAAGGTGACCTGCGGCAGGCCGAGGCGCTCGGCGAGCATCGCCGGGACGACGCTCATGGTGCCGTCGGTCGAGGCCATGCCGGTGAGAACGAGCTCGGGGCTGCCACCGGTGATCTTCTTGACGGCCTCGGCGAGGACGAGCGAGGTGGCGGGGGCGTCCGAGCCGTGGATGGCGTCGTCCTTGACGTGGACGGCCTTGTCGGCGCCCATCTGCAGGGCCTTCTTGAGCGCGTCGGCGGCCTGGTCGGGGCCGACGGTCACGACGGTGACCTCACCCTCGCCGGCCTCGACGATCTTCAGGGCCTCCTCGACGGCGTACTCGTCGAGCTCGGAGAGCAGCCCGTCGACACCGACCCGGTCGGTCGTGTTGTCGGACTCGTTGAACGTGCGGTCGGACTGTGCATCCGGCACGTACTTCACGCAGACGACGATGTTCATGCGCTGATCGTCCTCTTCCATGTGGGAGCGAAATCTGGTCAGGTGCCATCCTTACAGCCCGCACCGGGTTTCCCCACGCGGGAGGCGCGTGACGCTCACCACGGGTGGGCGCAGGACCCCGCAGGAGGTGACGGTGGACACACCGCTTTGCATCACCGGCGAGCGCACGGTCCCCGGCGTGTGGCACGAGAACTACTGGTTCCGCCGGCACGAGGTCGTCTACGCCGCCGTGCCCGACCTGCTGCCCTCCACGCCCGCCGTCGTCCTCGACGCGGGCAGCGGTGAGGGGTATGCCGCGGACCTCCTGCGTACCGCCTGGCCCCACGTGCGCGTGGTCGGCCTCGACTACGACGCGGCCGCGTGCGCGCACGCGGCGCGCCACCACGCCGGGCCGCACGCGGCATACCTGCGAGGAGCCCTGACCTCGCTGCCGCTCGCCGACGCGGTGGTCGACGCGACCGTCTCGCTGCAGGTGCTGGAGCACATCTGGACCCCGCGCGAGTACGTGCGCGAGCTGGCGCGGGTGACCCGGCCGGGCGGCGCCCTGGTGCTGTCGACGCCCAACCGGGCCACCTTCTCCCCCGGTCTCGGCCGGCACGAGACGCCGCCGAACGCGTACCACTGCCGCGAGTACGACCCGGAGGAGCTCGCCACCGAGCTCGGCCGCTGGCTGCCCGGCCACGCGGCCACCGTGGTTGGGCTGCACCACGGGACCCGGCTGCGCGCCTGGGAGGCGGCCCACGGACCCGTGGCAGACGCCGTCGCCGGCCACCCGGACCTCTGGCCGGACCCGGTCCGGGCGCTGGTGGCGTCGGTGACCGCCGACGACTTCGTCCTCGGCCCGGCCGACGACGACTGCCTCGACCTCGTCGTGGTCCTCACCTCCGCCGGCTGAGGGCCTCGGCCCCCGAGGGAAGGGGACGGCGTGCCGGCCCCACCCGGACCACTTCAGCCCTCGCCGCTCCAGCGGCCCCGGCCCGCCTTGAGCTGACCGCGCTGCTTCTTGGCGTCCAGGCGCCGTCGGCGCGAGCCGGCCGTCGGCCGCGTCGCCCTGCGCGCGGCCGGTGCCGGCAGCGCCGCATCGCGCAGCAG
>NZ_JBHUYG010000093.1:0-17492 GCF_042668795.1 Pedococcus sp. NPDC057267
CCGCGCCGGCGGCGTGGCGGGGGGCGGGGGGGGGCGCGGGCCCGGCGCCCCGCGGCTGCCGGGCGGTGGCCGTGGCGACGACGGCCAGCGCGGCGGCCAGCACCTCGAGCACCCCGCAGACGACGTCGGCGGCACCGACCGGCTCGGCGACGCCGGCCCCCGGTCCGAACGGCAGCCCGCTGGTGCGGGAGACCACCCAGAGCAGGACCAGCGCCACCGAGCCGGCAGCCCCCGCCAGGAGGATCGTGCGCGTCGCCGGCCGGGACCAGACCCACAGGGCCCAGCCGAGCTGTGCGGCGGCGACGACGAGGAAGAACAGTCCCGCGGCCCACCACTGCGAGAAGTGCTGGCCGGCGACACCGACGTGGACGAGGGCCGCACCGGCAGTGAGCAGGGCGGCGCACCGGACGAGGAGAGTGCGCGTTGTCATGCCGGCAACGGTGCCCGGCTGGTGTGCGAGGAGTGTGACGGGAATGTTCGGGGAGTGTTCGGGTTCGGGCGCGGGGGGCTCTCGATCGCCCCGGACCGCCGCGTCGGCCTTGCCGCGGCCCCGGCGCGTCCGCCAGCGTTGCGCCATGGGACCTCGCCGATGACCGCGACCAGGGTGCTGCTCGTCGAGGACGAGCCGGCCATCGCCGAGGTCGCCCGGCTCTACCTCGAGCGCGACGGCCACGACGTGGTGCTGGTCGGCGACGGCGTCGCGGCGCTCGACCGGCTCGCTGCCGGCGGGGTCGACGTCGTGCTGCTCGACATCGGGCTGCCCGGGGCGGTCGACGGGATCGAGGTGTGCCGGCGGCTCCGCGCGGCCGACGACTGGACGCCGGTCGTCTTCGTCACCGCCCGGGACGACGAGGTCGACCGGATCCTCGGCCTCGAGCTCGGGGCCGACGACTACGTCACCAAGCCGTACTCGCCCCGGGAGCTTGCCGCGCGGGTGCGCTCGCTGGTCCGGCGCCAGCAGCGCGCGCGCGACGCCGCGGCGGCTCCAGCGCCCCGCCTCACCGTCGGCGCCGTCGTGCTCGAGCCGGACACCCGGCGGGCGAGCGTCGGCGGGTCGCCGGTGGCGCTGACCACCACGGAGTTCGACCTGCTGGCCCACCTCATGGCGCGGCCCGGCCGGGTCTACGCGCGGGCAGAGCTGCTGTCGGCGGTCTGGGGCTACCCCGCGGACGACGCCTCGCGCACGGTCGACGTCCACGTCGCCCAGCTGCGCTCCAAGCTCGGTGCGGCCAGCCCCATCCGGACGGTCCGGGGCGTCGGCTACGGCGTGGAGCGGTCATGAGGCGCCCCGGGGACCTCGTCCGCCGCACCGCGGTGGCGATGGCGGCCGTGGCCACCGTGGCCGTCGTCGTGGCCGCCCTCGTCTCGCTCGGGCTCGTGCGGTCGGCCGACCAGTCGCAGGCACGAAAGGCGTTGCACAGCAAGGCCGATCTCATCGCTGCCGTCCTCGACGCGAGCCGCCCCGCCGACATCGGCCCGTCGTTGCGCGTCGTGCGGGGACAGGACACCCCCGCCGCCTGGATCACGACCACGGGACGGCTCGTCGGCGACCCACTCGCCCGCGCGGCATACACCCGCCTGCCCCGCGCGGACCGGGACCAGGAGGTGTCGCGCACGCTGCGGATCGACGGCCGGCCGGTCCTCGTCGAGGTGCGGCCGCTGGCCTCGGGGCAGGTGGTGGTGTTCGCCCAGCGCAGCGACCTCGCGATCGGGCAGACGCTGCGGCTCTTCGACCGCGTGCTCCTCGCCCTCGTCGCCGGGCTGGTGGTCGCGGTGGGGGTGGCGGTGCCGTTCGCGCGGCGCCTCGCCGCCCCGCTGCGGCGGACGGCGGCTGCCGCCCACCGGCTGGCGTCGGGGGAGCGGTCGGTGCGCGTCACCCCCGAGGGCCCGGCGGAGCTGGCGGAGGTCGGCGCGTCCCTCAACACCCTCGCCGAGGCGCTCGAGCACAGCGAGCGCAGGCAGCGGCAGTTCCTCATGTCCGTCTCGCACGAGCTCCGCACGCCCCTGACCGCGATCCGTGGGTTCGGCGAGGCGCTCGCCGACGGGGTCGCCACGGGGTCGGCGGTGCCCGCCGCGGGAGCGACGATCGTGGCCGAGTCGTCGCGGCTGGAGCGGCTGGTCTCGGACCTGCTCGACCTCGCCAGGGTCGGCGCCGACGACTTCCGGTACGACATCGGGCCGTTCGACCTCGGCGGACTCGTGGACGCCGCCGGGCAGGTGTGGGGTCGCCGGTGCGCGGCCGAGGGGCTCGCCTTCGGCCTGGAGCGCGCGCCCGGCAGCGTGGGCGTCGTGGGCGACCCGGCCCGTACCCGGCAGGCGCTCGACGGGCTGGCCGAGAACGCCCTGCGCGTCACGCCCGCCGGCCGGCCCCTCGTGCTGGCGCTGCGGGTCGAGGGCGGCGAGGCGGTGCTGGAGGTGCGCGACGGTGGACCCGGGCTGACCGAGCAGGACCGTGCGGTCGCGTTCGAGCGGTCTGCGCTGCACGACCGGTACCGGGGCGTGCGGCCCGTCGGCACGGGACTGGGACTGGCGCTCGTGCACGAGCTGGTGACCGGCATGGGCGGGCTCGTCGAGGCGGACGTCGCCCCCGAGGGCGGGGCATGCTTCCGGGTCCGGCTGCCGCTCGCGGCCGGGGCTCAGGCACCCGTGCCGATCCAGTAGCGGCGCTTGCCCTGCAGCTCGCCCTCGAACACCCCGCCGCAGGACTCGATGACCCGGGCCGAGGCGACGTTGTCGACGTCGCAGGTCACGAGCAGCCGTGGGATGCCGCGCCGGGCCGCCAGCGGCACGACCTGCCGCAGCGCGTCGCTGGCGAAGCCGCGGCGCCTCGCCGTGGGCCGGACGTTGTACCCGACGTGACCGCCAATGGTGGCGAGCAGCGGGTGGGTGATGTGGTGCCGCAACGAGATCCCGCCCACGTACCGGTCCGGCTCGTCGGGGTCCTCGAGCCACCAGTGCGTGGCGGTGGTCCACCCAGGCGGCCGCGGGCTTCCGGCGAGCTCGTCGCCCGTCCGGTTGTCGACGAGGCGCCGGAACTGCTCCGGGTCCTCGAGCCCCTCGCGGGTGAACCGCAGGCCGGGGAAGTCCCCTTCGGGCGGCCAGTCGAGGATTCCGGCGTACTGCGGCTCCCCGGCGGCCACGAACTCGTCCGCCGCCTCGAGGAACGAGCGGTGGAACCGGACGTGCGGGGTGGCGAGCAGGACCACCCCGGCACTATCGCAGCCGGGCGATCGCGGCGTCGAGCATCGCCTCGGTGAGCTTGCCCGTGAAGGTGTTCTGCTGGCTCACGTGGTAGCACCCGACGAGCCGCACCTCGCGCCCGTCGGGGAGCCCGAGCACGGCCTCGGCTCCGTGGCCGAAGCGCGGTTTGGGCCGCGGCACCGTCCACCCGAGCCGGCGGGCGGCGCCGAGGGTGGCGTCCCAGCCGATCGACCCCAGCGCCATCATCGTGCGCAGCCGCGGTGCGGCGAGCTCGAGGTCGCGGTCGAGCCAGGGGGCGCAGGTGGCCTTCTCCGCCGTCGTCGGCTTGTTCGCCGGCGGCGCGCAGCGCACCGTCGCCACGATGCGTATGCCGTGGAGCTCCAGCCCGTCGCCCGCCGCCACCGAGGTCGGCTGAGTGGCGTACCCCGCGCGGTGCAGCGCTGCATACAGCCAGTCCCCGGAGCGGTCGCCGGTGAACATGCGCCCGGTGCGGTTGGTGCCGTTGGCGGCCGGGGCCAGGCCGACGATCATCCGCTCGGCGGCGGGGTCACCGAAGCCCGGGCCGGGTCGGCCCCAGTACGGCTGGTCCGCGAACGACGCCCGGCGCCCGGCGGTGGCCACGTCCTCGCGCCACTGCACCAGCCGGGGGCAGGCGCGGCAGACGGAGATGCGGGCGTCGAGCTCGGCGAGGGTGGTCGCGTCGTCCGCGAGGCGCACCACGTCGTCGGGGGCGGTAGCGACGGGCGTGGCGGCTGTGGCGGGGTCGCCGGGCCAGCCCGTGCCGGGCGGGACCGGGGAGGGGAACAGCCGCCCGGTCAGCGGGTGCGGCGCCTCGGCGGGGTACACCGGTGTCGGGGACGGCGGGCCCGGGGACGGCGATGCGGGGGGCGGCGATGCGGGGGGCGGCGATGCGGGGGGCGGCGATGCGGGTGGCGGCGATGCGGGGGGCGGCGATGCGGGGGACCGCCCGCGACCCGGGCGCCCGAGGTCGTCGACGGCTGCGTCCTGCCCGGTGTCGGCCACCCGGCCACCGTAGACGCCCCCGCCCGGCCCCGCTCCACCTGTCGCACCGGCCCGGGCCGTGCAACCCTTCCGTCGTGGCGGACAGGAGCCGGGTGCGCGCGGGGCTGTCGGCCGCCGCGGACCGAGCGTGGCCCGGGCGGCCGACGCGCTGGCGCGACGTCCCGGCCCGGCTGCGCCCGACCGTGTCGTGGGTGCTGCGGCTCACCACGGCCGCAGTCGTCGCGTGGCTCATCGCCCGGCAGGTGACCGGGATCTCCGTCGACCTCACGGCGCCGCTGACCGCGCTGCTCGTCGTCCAGGCCTCGGCGTTCTCGACGCTGCGGATGAGCCTGCTGCGGGTCGGCGCCGTCCTCACCGGCGTCCTCGTCGCCGTGGGGTTCTCGGCGCTGGCGGGGCTGTCGTGGTGGAGCCTGGCCGCCGTCATCGGGGCGTCGCTGTTCCTGGCCAAGGTCTTCCGCCTGGGCGAGCAGGCACTCGAGGTCCCCATCAGCGCGATGCTCATCCTCGCGGTGGGCTCGCCCGACGTCGCTGCGGAGGCCCGCGTCGCCCTGACCCTCGTGGGCGCCGGCGTCGGGGTCCTGTTCAACCTGCTGCTGCCCTCGGCCGTGCCCACCGGCCGGGCCGGTGGGGCGGTGCTGCGCGTCGCGTACGCCACGGCGGACTGCCTCGACGGCGCGTCGAGGTCCATGGCCGCCGAGCGCCTGCGCCGCGCCGAGGTCGAGCGGTGGGCGGACGAGACCCGTGGCGTGGCCTCGCAGGTGGCCGAGGCGTCGGCGGTCGTCACGCAGGTCAAGGAGGGTCGCCGGTTCAACCCGCGCGCCCTCACCACGGCCGATGTCGAGCCCGGGCTGCGCGAGGGCCTGGACCGGCTCGAGGCGACCGTGCTCGCGATCCGCGCCCTGTTCACCGTGATCCTCGCCGAGCTGCCGCCGGAGGAGGACGAGCGCGCCGATGCCGAGGCCGACGCGGCCTTCGACGAGGACGCGCGGCTCGCGTTCTCCGTGGTGCTCGCCGACATCGCCGACTGCCTGCGAGCCTACGGCCGCCTCGTGCACGCCGAGGCCGGCGGCGCCGAGGAGCGGGCCGAGGAGGCGCTCGCGGAGAGCCTGGAGATCCTGCGGGAGACCCGGGCGATCCTCACCGAGCTGCTCACGAGCCGACCCGAGGGGCGCCTCGAGCTGTGGCTGCTGCGCGGCTCGGTGCTCGCGGCGGTCGAGCAGGTCCTGGTCCAGCTCGACCTCGAGCGCCGGGCCCGGCTCCGCTCGGCGTGGCAGCGCCCGGCCCCGATCGCCGCCGTGGCGCCCCTGGTGCGCGACGCCCTGCCGCGGGCGCGGGTCCGCCGCGCGGGCGGGTGGGGGGAGGCGCCGGACGCCGTGTCGTCGCCCACAGGCCGTGACCACCCGCGCTGAGCCGCAGCTCGGGGCTCGTGGCGTTCGTGGGTGTCGTCCTCGCCACGTAGGCTTGGGGGAACATGAGCACGCTGTTCGACGACCTGTTCCCCTCCGACAAGCAGGGCCCCTCCGACAAGCAGGGCCCCTCCGGCGACGGCGCTCCGCGCGATCCCGGGGGCCGCACGAGCGCCGCGACCGCCCGCGCGACGGCCGTCGACGAGCGTGGCGTGCCCACGTGGGCGCAGGCCGCGGCCGAGGGCCGGCCCGGCGGCATACCCGGTGGACCTGGCGACGCGCCCGACCCCGAGGCCCTGCTCGAGGGGCTCAACTCGCAGCAGCGCGCAGCGGTGCTGCACGAGGGCAGCCCGCTGCTCATCGTCGCCGGTGCGGGCTCGGGCAAGACCCGCGTGCTCACCAACCGCATCGCCTACCTGCTCGCCGCCCGTGGGGTGCAGCCCGGCCAGGTCCTGGCGATCACGTTCACCAACAAGGCCGCCGCCGAGATGCGTGAGCGCGTCGCCGCCCTCGTGGGGCCGCGGGCCAAGGCGATGTGGGTCATGACGTTCCACAGCGCGTGCGTGCGGATCCTGCGCCGCGAGGCGGGCAAGGTCGGGCTGAAGTCGACCTTCTCCATCTACGACGCGGCCGACAGCCAGCGGCTCATGGCCCTCGTCCTGCGCGACCTCGACCTCGACCCCAAGCGCTACCCGCCGCGGTCGTTCAGCCACCAGGTGAGCAACCTCAAGAACGAGCTCGTCGACGAGGAGACCTTCGCCTCCCGGGTCACCGAGGGCACGCACCAGGAGCGGATGCTCGCCGAGGCCTACACCGAGTACCAGCGCCGCCTGCGGGCCGCGAACGCGCTCGACTTCGACGACCTCATCATGACGACGGTCAACATCCTGCAGGCCTTCCCCGACGTCGCCGAGCACTACCGCCGCCGGTTCCGCCACGTGCTCGTCGACGAGTACCAGGACACCAACCACGCCCAGTACCAGCTCGTCCGCGAGCTCGTCGGCGGCTACGACTCGGCGCCCGGCCGCTCCGACGGGCCCGTCGTCGAGCCGGCGGAGCTGGTCGTGGTCGGTGACGCGGACCAGTCGATCTACGCCTTCCGGGGCGCCACGATCCGCAACATCATCGAGTTCGAGGAGGACTACCCGGACGCCCGGACGATCCTGCTCGAGCAGAACTACCGGTCGACCCAGACGATCCTGCAGGCCGCCAACTCGGTCATCGCGCGCAACCCCGAGCGGCGCAAGAAGAACCTGTGGACCGACAGCGGTGACGGCGACCTCATCGTCGGCTACGTCGCCGACAACGAGCACGACGAGGCCGCGTTCGTGGCCAAGACGATCGACGAGCTCGCCGACAGGGCAGGGGTCAAGCCCAAGGACGTCGCGGTCTTCTACCGCACCAACGCCCAGTCCCGTGCCCTGGAGGAGGTCTTCGTCCGCGTCGGCCTGCCGTACAAGGTGGTCGGGGGCACGCGGTTCTACGAGCGCCGCGAGGTCAAGGACGCCCTGGCCTACCTGCGCGTGCTCTCCAACCCCGCCGACACGGTGAACCTGCGCCGCATCCTCAACGTGCCCAAGCGGGGCATCGGTGACCGGGCGGAGGCCTGCGTCGCCGCCCTCGCCGAGCGCGAGCGGATCCCGTTCGTCGCGGCGCTCGGCCGCCCCGAGGACGCCCCCGGCATCGCCACGCGCTCGGTCACCGCGATCAAGGGCTTCACTGCGCTGCTGGAGGGCCTCGGCGAGGTCCACGCCGACGACGAGCGCGGCGTGGCCGACCTGCTCGAGGCCGTGCTCGACCGGTCCGGCTACCTCGCCGAGCTGCGCGCGTCGCACGACCCGCAGGACGAGACGCGCATCGAGAACCTCGCCGAGCTCGTCGCCGTCGCCCAGGAGTTCGACGAGACGCGGGCCGAGACGGGTGAGGTCGCGAGCCTGGAGGACTTCCTCGAGCAGGTGTCGCTGGTCGCGGACGCCGACGAGATCCCGGACAACGAGGAGGCGGCCGACCAGGGTGTCGTCACCCTCATGACGCTGCACACGGCCAAGGGCCTGGAGTTCCCCGTCGTCTTCCTCACCGGGCTCGAGGACGGCACCTTCCCGCACCTGCGGGCGCTCGGCGACCCCAAGGAGCTCGAGGAGGAGCGCCGGCTCGCGTACGTCGGCATCACCCGGGCCCGCGAGCGGCTCCACCTGTCGCGGGCCGCGGTCCGCTCGGCATGGGGGGCGCCGCAGTACAACCCCCCGAGCCGGTTCCTCGACGAGATCCCCGGGCACCTGCTCGACTGGCAGCGCGCGGAGGCGGCGACCTCGACCCGCCGGCCCTCGACGCCCGCGGTGGCGACCCTCGCGGCACGTCCGGGGGTCCGCTCGCCCGGCAACCGGCCGCTCATCGCCCTGCACGCCGGCGACAAGGTCACCCACGACTCCTACGGCCTCGGCACCGTCGTCAAGACCGAGGGCGAGGGCGACAAGACGCAGGCGCACGTGGACTTCGGCGGGGACACCGGGGTCAAGCGGTTCCTGCTGCGCTACGCCCCCCTCGAGAAGCTCTGAGCCCAGCCACCCGGGTCCGGGTGGGGCGGGTGCCGGCTACTGCAGGCCGTGGGCGTGCAGCCACGGGGCCGGGTCGATGGCCGCGCCGCCGTCGGGGTGGATCTCGAGGTGCAGGTGCGGGCCGGTCGAGTGGCCGGTGTTGCCCGACAGCGCGACGACCTCGCCCGGGTCGACGTTCTCGCCGACCGAGACCTGGATCGAGCTCAGGTGGGCGTACACCGAGACGGTCCCGTCCCAGTAGGTGATCTCGAGCTTGTTGCCGTAGCCGCTCTCCCACCCGGCGAACGTGACCGTCCCCGTGGACATCGAGTGGACCGGCGTGCCGACCGGGGTCGCGAAGTCGTTGCCCTCGTGCATCTTGCCCCAGCGCCAGCCGAAGCCCGAGGTGAACGCGGCACCGGCGATCGCGGGCACCCACCTCTCGCGTGCCTTGCGAGCGGCCTCGGCCTGGCGCACCGCGTCGGCGGCGGCCTGCTTGCTGGCGATGCTGCGGCGCTCGGCGTCCCGCGCGATCCGCTGCGCCTCCGTGGCCCGCGTGGCGACCGCGGAGGCCTGGACCTCACGCTGCTGCTCGGCCTCGACGCGGTCGAACTCGGCGGCCGCGGCATTCGCGGCCCTGGTCCGGGCCGCCGACCCCGAGAGGTCGAACACGGTGGGGGCCGACTCGGCGACGGTGGCGCCGCTGGCGGTGACCACGAGGGCGGCAGCGGCTGCGCTCGGGAGGAGGAAGCCGCTCTTCAGCCCGGTGGGGATGCGGGCACCACGACGGGGGGCGCGGTGGCGACCCGGGGCGCGGTGGCGACCCTCGTAGGAGGAAGAGCTCACGAAGCAGATGACCTGACGTGCGGGGGGACACGGGAGTCACCGAGGTTAGCGTGACCGGTTCGTTACCCAAAATCGACTCGGCGAAAACCGTCCGATTCGTCCCGGTATTTTGGCCCGTCAGGAGGCGTTCGGGTGCAGCTCGGTCACGCCCGGGGTCACCGTGTGGCCCTCCGTGTCGAGGTGGGCCAGCGTCGAGGAGATGCCGTGGACGACGCTGCCCAGGATGGGCAGTGACATGTGCCCGACGCCGTGGAGGGGGATGTTGCGGGCCGCCAAGTCGGGGTGGTCGAGGGCGCCGTGGCGCTGCGGGAACACCATCTGGTCGAGGTCCGACCAGTAGACGACGAACCGCGTGCGGCAGTCCTCGACCGGCTGGTCGAGCTCACGCATGAGGCCGCTGCCGGGGCGCAGCTGCCGGGTGAGCGAGCTGTGCCAGCCGTATGCCGTGTACGTGCCCTGGTGCGGCGTGCCCAGGGTGACGAGGGTGTGGACGCGCTCGTCACCGCCGAGGCGGGTGACGTAGTAGCGGGCGATGAGGCCGCCCATCGAGTGGCCGACGACGTGGATCCGCTCGTAGCCCGTTTCGGCCACCAGGGCCTCGACCTCCTCGGCCAGGCGGGCCGCTGCCGTGCGCACGTCCGTGGTGAACGGCGAGTAGTTCATGCTCGTCACGCGGCCGAACCCTCGCCGGCGGAGCCCGAGCCGCAGCAGCGTGAAGATCGACCGGTTGTCCACCATGCCGTGCACGAGCAGGATCGGGGTGCCGGCGGCCTCGACGTCGGAGATCACGAGCCCCCGCTGGACCGGCGGGAGGTGCTCCACGCGGTACCCGAGCTGGCTCTCGCGACCGTGCCGCCCCAGGACTCCCCAGGGGTAGAGCGCCATGTGGGTGGTGAGCCACGCCGCCTCCACGGCTGCGCCGACGAGCCCCGTGGGGGTGGCCAGCGCCTTGGCGGCCCCGCCGACGATGTCGCCCGCAGCCTCGGCGGCGGTCACGGCCCGTGCCGCCGCCCGCAGGACGGCGTGGGCAGGGCGCGCGGGCGAGCCCGACGTGGGCCGCAGCTCTGCGGGACGTCGACGCGGGCGGGAGGCGCTCTGCGACATGACGTCCTGAACCTAGACGGTGTCGGCCCATCCTGCAGGCCGGACGCGCCCGCAGGGGCCGGACCTGCGGGACGTGGGTCACCTCACGCCGTGTCGGGGAGGGCCCCTGGGAGTGGCTAGTCTGCGCTCATGAGTGACTCCCCCCTGCGCGTCGTCGTGGCCAAGCCCGGGCTCGACGGACATGACCGTGGCGCCAAGGTCGTCGCCCGCGCACTTCGCGACGCGGGCATGGAGGTCGTCTACACCGGCCTGCACCAGACCCCCGAGCAGATCGTCGAGGCGGCGATCCAGGAGGACGCCGACGCGGTCGGACTGTCGGTCCTCTCGGGCGCGCACATGACCCTGTTCGCCAAGGTCATGGAGCTCCTGCGCGAGCGTGACGCGTCGGACATCGTGGTGTTCGGTGGCGGGATCATCCCCGAGGGGGACATCCCCGAGCTGGAGAAGATCGGGGTGGCGAAGGTCTTCACCCCTGGCGCCACGACGACCGAGATCGTCGAGTGGGTCCGCGGGAACGTCACGCCCCTCTGACCCCGGCCGTCCCGGACCGCCACGGCACTGGCCAACCGTCGTCGTGCCGCAGCCACGCCGGGCACGAAGAAGGGGCCGGGCGTCCGCCCCGGCCCCTCCCGTGCCGCGCCGTCGAGGCGCGGACTGCTGCGGGTTACCGCAGCCATCCGTACCGGCGAACCAGGGACGTGCGGGCCCAGCGCTGCCCGAATCCCCACTCGTCACCGGCGAGGACGAGCGCCAGTGCGATCACGGTGACCGCACCGATGACGTGGTCGTCGATCACAGGGTTGTTGGCCAGCGGGAACGATGCCGCCCACATGAAGGCGTAGAGCAGCGCGCCGGTCGCTGCGGCGATCCGCATCCCGATGCCGAAGGTCAGGGCGAGCCCGATCCCGGCGAGGCCGATCATGAACAGCCAGTCCGCCCAGGCGTGCCCGGCCATGCCGGTGAAGAAGCCGTGGAACCAGTTGCCCGGGGCGACGGACTTCAGGAAGCCCGTCGTGGGGCTGCCGCCGTGGATCCACGCGGCCGGTCCGAACCGGTCCACCGCTCCGGTGGCCTGGCTGGTGCCGGTCGCCCACCCGAGGGCGAGCAGCTTGTCGAAGAAGGCCCACAGGAAGGTGAGCCCGAAGGCGACGCGCAGCACCGCGAGCATCCTGCGGGCTGCCACATGGGTCACCACGTCGTGTTCGACGAGTACGTCGAGCCGGGGGTGGCGCTGGACGGTTGTCATGGTGGTTTCCTCCTCGGTGGGCCGATGGCCCGGTTGTCTGCACTTCCATGCTTCAACCGGCCCACCGGCCCCACGAGGGCCCTAGGTCCTGCGCGCCAACGCCTTCCGTGTGACCCGGGTCACGCGCGGCTGGCGCGTCAGCCGACCGTCGGGACGGAGAGGGTCGCGGGCTCCGTCGGCGAGGCGTGCACCGTCACCGGCTGCACGGCATACGCGTTCTTGTACGCCGCGTCGGTGCTGGCCAGGACGAGCCGCAGCCGGTGCCCGGCCTCCAGGAGGTGGACGATCGCCGGCAGCTCGATGTGCACGGGCTGCGTGACGTCGGCGACGCGGACCGGGCTGATCAGCTTGTGCACCAGCACCTGCGTGCCGTCGGGGGCGACGTCGTAGAGCTTGGCGAAGACCTGCAGCTGGCCGCTCGGACCGAGGGCCTGCGTCCCCGCCACGACCGGCGAGTCGAACCGGACGTCGAGGGTCGGGGAGCCGACGACCGTCAGCGGCGTCGCCAGCGGGGCCGTCGTCCAGGCGCCGAAGGTGCCCGGGGTGTCGTACGGCGTCGTGAGGCCGGACGGCAGCGAGACCTGGCCCTCGAGCCCGGACACCTCGGTGTACGACGCCGGGGCGCCGCCACCGGGGTTGGACCACGAGGTGCTGCCGGGCAGGATCGCGGACTTCGAGGACACGAGCTCGTCGCCGGACGAGAGGTACCAGGACCGCCGGGTCCCGACCGGGTAGCTCGGCGCCGACGCGTAGGCGGGGGCAGCGCTACCGGTGTAGGACACCCAGTCGCGGAAGTACGCGAAGCCCGGACCGGTCGAGACGGTGCTGTCCTTGAGGTAGTGGTCGAACCAGTTCTTGATGCGCAGGCCGAGGTAGGTGTCCTCGATGTGCTGCCCGGAGAGGTCCAGCTCGCCCGGGGCCGCGCCGCTGTTGCCGTTCGCGCCGCCTGAGTGGCCCCACGACTGCCACGCCATCGTCACCGGCACGCCGCGGGACCGCAGCTGGCGGTAGGTCGCGACCGCCTCCTGCAGGTTGAACAGCGTGTCGTTCTCGCCCTGGATGAGGAACGTCGGGACGTTCACCCGGTCGGTGTAGTGGCCCACCGACACCCGGTCGGTCAGCCGGTAGGTGTCGCTCGTGGGGTAGCCGAGCGTGTCGAGGGTGGCCTTGGCCTGGCAGGCCTCGAGGACGAAGTTGGGGCAGCCGACGTCGCGGGTCGGGTCGATCGTCGCGCCCTGGACGCCGTCGGCGATGCCCACCCCGAAGAACAGGTCGGTCCAGCCGAGCTTCTCCGTGCCCGGTGCAGAGTTCGCGTACGTGACGCCCCGGGTGAAGCTGGTGTTGTTCGGGGCCAGGGAGTAGCGCAGGTCGTTCCACGTGATCAGCGGGACGAGGGTGTCGACGCGCGGATCCGTTGCGGCAGTGGCGAACTGGATCTGCCCGCCGTACGACCCGCCGATCATCCCGATGCGCGGGTCGTGGGTGGCCGCGTCGTCGAGCTTCGTGAAGTCCACGGCCAGCGTGCCCGGACCGGTGGTCGTGCTGCCCACCTGCGCCGAGTCGTATGCCGCGCTGCCGCCACCCCCGAGGAACGTCACCAACGAGCTCGCCGCGACGCCGTCCACGCCGGGGTCGTCGAGCGAGATCTTGCACCCGCTGTTCGGGAAGCCCAGCCCCGTGTACGACAGGACGGCGTAACCACGCTCGGCGAAGGCGCGCCCCAGCCCGGCCTGGTCGGTCTTGCTGCCCCCGAAGCCGTTCGTCGTGAGGATCGAGGGGACGCGGTTCGTCGGGCCGGCGGAGTGCGGCTTGTAGAGGTCGGCGTCGATGGTGCAGGTCTGCGGCCGGCCGAGGTCGTCGTTGCCGGCCGGGACCGTGAAGTGCAGGCCGGTGTAGACGTCGACGGTGTCCGTCGTGGTCGTGGCGGCGGAGGCACTGCCGCCCGCGGCCGTGAGCAGTCCGGCTGCGGCGAGGGCAGCCGTGGCGACGGCCGTGACCGTCCGGGTCGGGGTGCGGCGGGGTCGTGCCGGGGCTCCTGCTGGGGTGCGGCGCGTCATCGGGCCTCCACGGTCCATCGCGGGCCGGGGTGCCCGCCTGTGCCGTGACAACGAGGCCGGCGGACCCCGGGTTACGCGCCCACATCGTGGTCCGGACCGTCCGCATGCCGGTCGGACAGGCGGACGGCGGCCCGCGCGGCTTGCCCGTCCTTGGTGCAACGCGGGGGAAATCCGGGCCCGTTTTCGGTGTCGCAGAGGGGTTTCCACGCTTTTGGCAAAGTCTTGGCCAGATTCGTTGACCACCGCTCGGGACGCAGGGTTGGGTCGGCACGGCGCCCGAGCCAGCGACCAATCCCGCGTCGCGCCGGAGGGACCGCGGCGTCACCCATGCAGCGCAGGTGCACCCACCCGCGCCCGCCCAGAGAAGAGGAACCGTGTCCCGTCTGACCACCGGCGCCGCACTCGCCGTCGCAGCCGCTGCAGCAGTGGCGACCCCACTGTCCGCCGCTGCCGCCGCACCGCAGTCCACCGCCGCCACCCCCTCCGCAGCGTCGGCCGCGGCCGACCGTGACCATGCCGCCCTCGGCCTCTCCACGGACCAGACGCTGGTGCCCCGGTCCGTCGTCACGGACCGAGACGGCACCCAGCACGTCCGCTACGACCGCACCTTCAAGGGCCTGCGCGTGCTCGGCGGCGACCTCGTGCTGGACAAGACCTCGAGCGGCGGCCTGAGGACGGTGCGCTGGAACGCCACCGACCAGGTGGCCGTGTCCTCGACGACCCCCACCGTGAGCGAGTCGGCGGCCGAGGCCTCCGGCGCGCGCCGTGCGGGCTACGCCGCACGGACCACCAACGGCGACCTGGTCGTCTGGGCGGGCAGCGGCTCCCCGCGCCTGGCATGGGACGTCCTGACCGAGGGGGTCCGCGCGGACCAGACGCCGAGCCGGCTGCACACGGTCGTCGACGCGAGGACGGGTGCCGTCATCACGTCGTGGGACGAGATCGAGAACGGCAGCGGCAACTCGATGTACTCCGGCACGGTCACCCTGAACACCACGCTGTCCGGCAGCTCCTACCTGCTCAAGGACTCGGTGGGGAACTACACGACCGACCTCAACGGGGCGACGAGCGGCACCGGCACCCAGTTCACCGACGCCGACGACGTGTGGGGCAACGGCACCACCTCCTCGCGCCAGACCGCGGCCGTCGACGCCGAGTACGGTGCCGAGAAGACGTTCGCCTACTACAAGAACGTCCTCGGTCGGAACGGCATCTGGGACAACGGCACCGGTGCCCGCAGCCGCGTCCACTACGGCAACGCGTACAACAACGCGTTCTGGGACGGCACCCAGATGACCTACGGCGACGGCGCGAACAACGCCAAGCCGCTGACCGCCATCGACGTGGCGGCGCACGAGATGAGCCACGGCGTCACCGAGAACACGGCGGCCCTCAACTACAGCGGCGACGCCGGCGGCCTCAACGAGGCGACCTCGGACATCTTCGGCACCGCGGTGGAGTGGTACGCCAACTCGCCGTCCGACCCCGGTGACTACCTCATCGGCGAGAAGATCGACATCAACGGCAACGGCACCCCGCTGCGCTACATGGACAAGCCCTCCAAGGACGGTGCCTCCAAGGACTGCTGGTCCTCCTCGCTCGGCAGCCTCGACCCGCACTACTCCTCGGGCCCGCTGAACCACTGGTTCTACCTGGCCTCCGAGGGCTCGGGCGCCAAGACGATCAACGGTGTCGCCTACAACAGCCCCACCTGCGACGGCTCCACCGTCACCGGCGCGGGCCGCAGCAACATCGAGAAGGTCTGGTACCGCACGCTGTCCACCAAGCTCACCTCGGGCAGCACCTACCTCAACGCCCGTGAGGGCGCCATCACCTCGGCGATCGAGCTGTTCGGCGCGAGCAGCGCCACCTGCGCCGCGGTCGAGAAGGCGTTCACCGCGATCGCCGTCCCGGCCGGCAGCGCGAGCTGCAGCGGCGGCACCACGCCCCCGCCGAGCGGCAACCTGCTGCAGAACCCGGGCTTCGAGTCGGGCGCGACCGTCTGGACCGGGACGTCCGGCCCGATCACCAACGACACCGGGCGTCCGGCCCGCACCGGCTCCTGGAAGATGTGGCTCGGCGGCAACGGCACCACCGCCACCGAGACCGAGCAGCAGAGCGTCTCGATCCCCTCGACCGTGACGAGCGCGACCCTGTCGTTCTACCTGCGCACGGACACCGCGGAGTCGGGCACCACGGCATACGACACGATGAAGGTGCAGGTCGTCGACGGCTCGACCACGACGACGCTGGCCACGTACTCCAACGTGGGCACCAACGCGACGTACACGCTGAAGTCCTTCAACCTCACCGCCTGGAAGGGCAAGACGGTGGCGGTGAAGTTCCTGATGAACGAGGACTCGTCCCTGCAGACGTCCTTCGTCGTCGACGACACGTCGGTCGCCACGAGCTGACGCGTCGCCCCTGAACCGGTGGGGGCGGCCCCGGGCGTCCTCCGGGCCCGGGTCCGCTCCCACCGCACCAGCGCCGCCCCGGCGCGCCCATCTCATGGAGGAGATCGCAGTGAACCGTCTCACCACCGGTGCCGTCGCAGGCATCGCCGTCCTCGCCGCAGGAGTTCCGCTCTCCTCGGCGTCCGCGGCCCCCGCCGCGGCAGTCCGCCCCACCCCCGGCGTGGCCGCCGAGCAGGCCCGTGTCGCCGACGCGGCCAGAGCGCTGGGCCTCGGCCCGGGGCAGGCCCTCGTCGTCCGCTCCACCGTCACCGACCCGGACGGCACCGTCCACGTCCGCTACGACCGCACCTTCGACGGCCTGCGCGTCGTCGGCGGGGACCTCGTCGTCGAGCGCTCGGCCGCGGGCGCCACCCGGTCCGTGCGCTGGAACGCGGCCAGGTCCGTCGCCGTCGCCTCGACGTCCCCGAAGCTGAGTGCGGCCCAGGCCTCCTCGCGCGCCGGCGGGGCGACCCGCTCCGACCTCGTCGTGTATGCCGCGGAGTCCGGCGCGCGCCTCGCCTGGGACACGGTCCGCGAGGGCGTCAGGGCCGACCAGACCCCGAGTCGCCTGCACACCGTCGTGGACGCCACGACCGGGGCGACCCTCGACTCCTGGGACGAGGTCACCCCCGGCACCGGCAGCTCGATGTACTCGGGCACCGTCTCGCTCGGCACCACCCTGTCGGGCGGCAGCTACCTGCTCAAGGACTCGGTGGGCAACTACACGACCGACCTCAACGGCGCGACGACCGGCACCGGCACCCAGTTCACCGACGCCGACGACGCCTGGGGCAACGGCTCGGTGTCGTCACGGCAGACCGCTGCGGTCGACGCGCACTACGGTGCCGAGAAGACGTTCGCCTACTACAAGAACGTGTTGGGCCGCAAAGGGATCTGGGACAACGGCACGGGCGCCCGCAGTCGGGTCCACTACGGCAACGCCTACGTGAACGCCTTCTGGGACGGCACCCAGATGACCTACGGCGACGGGGCGAACAACGCCAAGCCGCTGACCGCCATCGACGTCGCCGGCCACGAGATGAGCCACGGCGTCACCGAGAACACCGCGGGGCTCGTGTACCGCGGTGACGCAGGCGGTCTCAACGAGGCCACCTCGGACATCTTCGGCACCGCCGTCGAGTGGTACGCCAACTCGTCCGCCGACCCGGGCGACTACCTGATCGGCGAGAAGATCGACATCAACGGCAACGGCACCCCGCTGCGGTACATGGACAAGCCGAGCAGGGACGGCCGGTCGCAGGACTGCTGGACCACCAGCACCCGGAACCTCGACCCGCACTACTCCTCGGGCCCCCTCAACCACTGGTTCTACCTGGCCTCCGAGGGCTCGGGGGCCAGGACGATCAACGGTGTCGCCTACAACAGCCCGACGTGTGGTGGCGCCCCCGCCGTCACGGGCGCGGGCCGCGCGGCGATCGAGAAGGTCTGGTACCGCACCCTGTCGACCAAGCTGACCTCGCGCAGCGACTACAAGGCGGCGCGCGAGGGCGCCATCGCCTCGGCGAAGGAGCTGTACGGCGCCGGCTCGCCGACCTGCGCAGCCGTCAGGAGCGCCTTCGACGCGATCGCCGTCCCCGCCGGGGCGCAGACCTGCTGACCCC
>NZ_JBHUYG010000094.1:0-16446 GCF_042668795.1 Pedococcus sp. NPDC057267
GGCCCGGGCAGAACCCGGGCCGTGCCCGATCGTGCTGGGTCGGCTGGTGCCGGCTCAGACCTCGAAGTTGCCCTCCTCGAGGCGCGACTTCATGGTGCTGAGGAACCGCGCGGCGTCGGCGCCGTCGACGACGCGGTGGTCGTACGACAGGGCGAGGTAGACCATCGAGCGCACGGCGATCGTCTCGCCACCGTCGGCGTCGGTCACGACCACCGGACGCTTGACGACCGCGCCGGTGCCGAGGATCCCGACGTTCGGCTGGTTGATGATCGGCGTGTCGAACAGCGCCCCGCGGCTGCCGGTGTTGGTCAGCGTGAAGGTCCCACCGGACAGCTCGTCCGGCATGATCTTGTTGTTGCGGGTGCGGTCCGCGAGGTCCGCGATGGCCCGGGCGAGGCCGGCGATGTTGAGGTCGCCGGCGTTCTTGATGACCGGGACGAGCAGGCCGCGCTCGGTGTCGACGGCGACACCGAGGTTCTCCTGGCCGTGGTAGGTGATCTGGTCACCGTCGATGCTCGAGTTGACCTGCGGGTACTCCTTGAGCGCCTCCACCGCGGCCAGCGCGAAGAACGGCAGGAAGCTGAGCTTGGTGCCCTCGCGCCGCTCGAAGTCGGCCTTCGCCCGCGCGCGGAGCCGGGCGATCTTGGTGACGTCGACCTCGACCACGGTCGTCAGCTGGGCCGAGACCTGCAGCGACTCGACCATGCGCTTGGCGATGGTCTGCCGCAGCCGCGACATCTTCTCGGTGGTGCCGCGCTTGGGCGACACGGCGCCGGAGGCAGCCGGTGCGCTCGTGGCCGGAGCCGGAGCCGGTGCCGGTGCCGCGGCGGGCGCCGGCTCCGGCTCCGGGGCAGCCGCCTCCTGGGCCGCCTTGGCGGCGTCGAGGACGTCCTGCTTGCGGACACGCCCGCCGACTCCGGTGCCCTTGATGCTGGCGAGGTCGACGTTGTTCTCCGCGGCGAGCTTGCGCACCAGCGGGGTGACGTATGCCGAGGCGTCCTGGACGTCGCCCGAGGTTGCCGAGGCCGGGGCCTGGGACTGCGCGGGGGCGGAGGCCTCGGCGCGCTCGGCCTGCTCGGCGGGCGAGGACCCGGCCGGCTGGTTCGCAGCGGTCTCGGCGGCGGCCTGGGCGGTGTCCGCCTGCGCCTGGGCCGGGGCCTGCTGCTGCGGAGCCTCCTGCTGCGGGGCCGCCTCCGGGGCCGGCTGCTCCTGCTGCGGCGCGGCCTGCTCGCCTGAACCGCCGGCGGAGCCACCGATGACGGCGAGCTCGCCGCCGACCGGGACGGTGTCGTCCTCCTGGACGAGGATCCTGGTGACCACGCCCGCCACGGGGGAGGGGATCTCGGTGTCGACCTTGTCGGTCGAGACCTCGAGCAGCGGCTCGTCGACCTCGACGGTGTCGCCCTCGGCCTTGAGCCAGCGGGTGACGGTGCCCTCGGTCACGGACTCGCCGAGCGCCGGCATGGTCACGGTCTCACCGCCGCCGCCGCCGGTGCCGCCCGTGCCGCCGGACTGCTGGCCGCCCTGGTCGCCGCCGGACTGCTGCGGCTGCTGGGCCTGCTGCTGCTCGGGCTCGGAGGTCGCGGGCTGCGGCTCCTGCGCCGTCGAGGGAGCCTCCGCCGCGGGCGCCTCCTGCGCCTGCTGCTCCTGCTGGCCGCCGTCCTGCTGCCCCGCGTCCTGCGAGCCCGCGTCGGAGCCACCGGCCTCGCTGCCGTCGCCGATCACGGCGAGGTCGGCGCCCACCGGCACGGTGTCGTCCTCGTTGGCCAGGATCTCCTGCAGCACACCCGCCACGGGGGAGGGGATCTCGGTGTCGACCTTGTCGGTCGAGACCTCGAGGAGGGGCTCGTCGACCGCGACGGTGTCGCCGACGTTCTTCAGCCAGCGCGTCACCGTGCCCTCGGTGACGGACTCACCCAGAGCCGGCATGGTCACGCGTTCGGACATCTGATCGTTCTCCTCTTGGTTGGAAACGTGCTGCGTTTCAGTTGTGGGCGTGCAGGGGCTTGCCGGCCAGGGCCAGGTGGGCCTCGCCGAGCGCTTCGTTCTGCGTGGGGTGCGCGTGGATGAGGCCGGCCACGTCCTCGGGCAGGGCCTCCCAGTTGTAGACGAGCTGGGCCTCGCCGGCCTGCTCGCCCATCCGCGCGCCGATCATGTGGACGCCGACGACGGGACCGTCCTTCTCGCGGACGAGCTTGACGAAGCCCTGCGTCTGCAGGATCTGGGACTTGCCGTTGCCGCCGAGGTTGTACTCGTAGGTCTCGACCTCGCCGTACTTCTCGCGGGCCTGGGCCTCGGTGAGGCCGACCGACGTGATCTCGGGGTCGCAGTAGGTGACCCGGGGGATGCCCGCCTCGTCGATGACGGCCGGCGACTTCCCGGCGATCTCCTCGGCGACGAAGATGCCCTGGGCGAAGCCGCGGTGCGCGAGCTGCAGGCCCGGCACGATGTCGCCCACGGCATACACGCCCTCGACGCCGGTGCGCAGGCGCTCGTCGGTGACGACGTAGCCGCGGTCGAGCGTGACGCCGGCCTCGGCATACCCCAGGCCGTCGGTGACCGGGCCGCGGCCGACGGCCACGAGCAGCAGGTCCGCCTCGATGGTGTCGCCACCCTCGAGCGAGACGGTCACGGTGTCGCCGGACTGCGTGGCGCCCTCGAACCGCACACCGGTGCGGAAGGCGATGCCGCGCTTGCGGAACGAGCGCTCGAGCGTCTTGGAGACCGCCTCGTCCTCGGCGGCCACGAGCCGGGGCAGCGCCTCGACGATCGTGACCTCGGACCCGAAGGAGCGGAAGACCGACGCGAACTCGACGCCGATGACACCGCCGCCGAGGACGACGACGCGCGGCGGCACGAACTCGAGCGAGAGCGCCTGCTCGCTGGTCATGATGCGGCCGCCGATCTCCAGGCCCGGCAGCGACTTCGCGTAGGAGCCGGTCGCGAGGACGACGTTGCGGCCGGTGATGCGGCGGCCGGCGACCTCGACGGTGGAGCGGTCGACCAGCCGGCCCTCGCCCTCGACGAGCTCGATCTGGTGTGCCTTGGCGAGGCCCTGCAGGCCCTTGTACAGGCGGGCGACGACACCGTCCTTGTACGCGTTGACGCCGGACATGTCGACCGACCCGAACGTCGTCTTGACGCCGAACCGGGAGCCCTCGCGCGCCGTGTCGGCGACCTCGGCGGCGTGCAGCAGCGCCTTGGTCGGGATGCACCCGACGTGCAGGCAGGTGCCGCCCAGCTTGCCCTTCTCGACGAGCGCGACGCTCAGCCCGAGCTCGGCCGCGCGGAAGGCGCAGGCGTAGCCGCCGCTGCCACCACCCAGGATGAGTACGTCGAAGGTGGTCTCGGCCTCAGCCGGCATGCTCGCTCCCTTGCGTCGTGGGCATCGGACGTCGCGCCGAGCCTGCGGCAGGGCCAGGTCGTGGCCGGGCGCGGATCGACACAGTGCATCTTGTCACTGTTTGCAGGAGGGGGCGCAAGCAGGTCTCGCGGTTGCGGACGCGGGGTCGTCGCAGCGTGTCCGGTGCACGGGGACGGCGGTGTCGTGCCCGTATCGTTGGTGCATGGCGTGGTGGAGACGGGGCGGCAGGAGGGCCCGCCGGGGTCCCTCGGACGGACCCAACATGGCGGTCGACCAGCAAGCGGTGCGTCGGCACCTGTCGGAGTTCGCCTCCTCGCGCCGCGGTGTCGAGGCGTACGTCGAGCCGCCCACGAACGTGACCGCGACGACGGTCATCCTCATCGCCCACGACGGCGAGTGGACACGCCGCGCAGCCGGGTCGCGCCAGTCGGCCTTCGAGCTCGCGGCCAGCCTCGGTGTGCCCGTGTACGACGTGCTGCAGACCGGCTACCCGAGCCGGATGCGCGAGTGGAACTCGCGCCAGCGCGGCAAGAGCTGACCCGCCGGCAAATCACTGGTGACGGCCTGCCCGGGATGCGAGGCTGGGAGGGACGAGCACCACCCAGCCACCAGGAGGCGGTATGACTGGCAAGTCCGGGTCCCAGGGACCGAGCGAGGACGTCAAGCGCAAGTTCCGCGAGGCCCTGGAGAAGAAGCAGGCGCACGCAGGCCGCGACGTCTCCGACGACCACGAGCACGGCAAGGTCGACCACGCCCAGAACGCGGCGACGAGCGCCACCCAGCAGATGTTCCGCCGCAAGAGCGGCTGAGCGCGCGATCTCGACGGACGAGGCCCGCCCGGGGTGAACCCTGGCGGGCCTCGTCGCGACGTGCGGCGATCAGCCGGCATATCCCTCGACGAGGCGCAGCAGCGTGCCGACGCCGTAGCCGGTCGCGCCCTTGGGCGTGTAGCCCCACGCGGCGCCCTCGTTGAACGACGGCCCGGCGATGTCGACGTGCGCCCAGGGTGTGCCCTCGGGCACGAACTCCTGCAGGAACAGGCCGGCGGTGAGCATGCCGCCCCAGCGCTCGCCCTTGTGCGCGAGGTCGGCCACCGCGGAGTCGAGCTGCGCGCGCAGGTCGGTCGGCAGCGGCATCGGCCAGGCGGCCTCGCCCGAGTCGTCGGCGGCGGCGCGGACGCGGTCGCGGAACGCGTCGTCGTTGCTCATGATCCCGGCGACGCGGGCGCCGAGGGCGACCATCTGCGCGCCGGTGAGGGTGGCGATGTCGACGATCGCGTCGGGGGTGGACTCGCCGGCCAGGCAGATGCCGTCGCCGAGCACCATGCGTCCCTCGGCGTCGGTGTCGAGGATCTCGACCGTCGTGCCGTTGCGCATCGTCACGACGTCGCTGGGCCGCTGGGCGCTGCCGCTGGGCATGTTCTCCGCGAGGCAGAGGTAGCCGGTGACCGTGACGGGGACGCCCAGCTCGGCCGCCGCGAACACGGTCGCGGCGACCGCAGCGGCGCCGGCCATGTCGGACTTCATGGTGAGCATCGAGGCCGGGGGCTTGATGCACAGGCCGCCGGAGTCGAACGTGATGCCCTTGCCGACGAGCGCGACCGAGCCCTGCGCCTTCGGCGGGTTCCACGTGAGGGTGACGATGCGGGGCGGGTTGACCGAGCCCTGGCCGACGCCCACGATGCCGCCGAAGCCGCCCTTGACGAGCGCCTTCTCGTCGAGCACCGAGACCTTCACCTTCGCGGACGTCGCACCGGCGCGCTCCTTGACCGACTCGGCGAAGGACTGCGGGAACAGCTTGTTCGGCGGGGTGTTCACGAGGTCGCGGGCGTACGCCTTGGCGTCCGCGAGCACCGTGGCGCGGGTCGCGGCGTCCTTGGCTGCCTTGGTGCGGCCGTCCGGCGTGACGACCGTGATGGTCGCGACGGGCTCGGAGCCCTTGGCGTCCTTGCCCTTCGGCGCGGGGCCACGCACCCCGGCATACCGGTAGGCGCCCAGCGCCGCGCCCTCGGCGACGGCGGCGACCGACTCGGCGCCGGGGGCGGGCAGCGCGACGGCGACCTTGCGCGACTTCTTCACCGACCGCAGCGCGGAGCCGGCCGCCCGGCGCAGCACCTCGTGGCCGAAGCTCGTCGTGGTCGCGCCCGCCTTGCCCAGGCCCACGAGGACCACGACGGGGGCAGCGACACCGGGCACGCCGGCGACGGTGAGCACCTCGTCGGCCGCGCCCGTCGCGTGCAGCGCGGAGAGCTGGCTCGCGAGGTGGCTCGCGGCACCGCGCGGCAGCCCGTGCCCGGGGGCGAGCGAGGCCTCGCCGTCCTGGCCGATCGTGCCGAGGACGAGCACGTCGGCCTTGACGTCGTGGGCGGAACGGTCGGTCACGTTGACGGTCGTCACGGTGCTCTCTTTCTGGTGGACAGGTCGCGACGGGCGTGGGAACCCTGGGCTGGTGGCCCTGCTCGCCGCAGGATAGCCCGGCCCGTGCCGCGTTCCCGTGCTCGGGCGGTAGCGTTCGCGCCATGAGCGACGCCGCCCTGAAGACCTCGCCCCTGCACGACCGCCACGTCGCCCTCGGCGCGAAGATGGCCGACTTCGGCGGGTGGGAGATGCCGATCGAGTACCCCGGAGGGGGCGTCGTGCGCGAGCACACGGCGGTCCGCACGTCGGTCGGGATCTTCGACGTGTCGCACCTCGGCAAGGCACGCGTGTCCGGGCCGGGCGCGCGCGACTTCGTCAACCGCTGCCTCGCCAACGACCTCGGGCGCATCACCGAGGGCAAGGCGCAGTACACGTTGTGCTGCAACGATTCCGGTGGTGTCGTCGACGACCTCATCGCCTACCTGCGCAGCGACGAGGACGTCTTCCTCATCCCCAACGCCGCCAACACGGCGCAGGTCGTGCGGATGCTGGCCGCTGCCGCACCCGAGGGCATTACGGTCGAGGACCTGCACGAGTCCTACGGCGTCATCGCCGTGCAGGGCAGGAAGTCCGACGAGGTGCTTCAGGCGTTGGGGCTCCCGGCCGGCCACGAGTACATGTCGTTCGTCGAGGCCGACTGGCACGGGCACCCCGTGATCGTCTGCCGCACCGGGTACACGGGGGAGCGCGGCTACGAGCTGGTCCCCGCGTGGGAGGTCGCCGGCGAGCTGTGGGACGCGCTCGCCGAGGCGGTCGCACCGTTCGGCGGCCTGCCGTGCGGGCTGGGCGCGCGGGACACCCTGCGCACCGAGATGGGCTACGCGCTGCACGGCAACGAGCTCTCGGTCGACATCACGCCGGTGCAGGCGCGGGTCGGCTGGGCCGTGGGCTGGAAGAAGGACGAGTTCTGGGGCCGCGACGCCCTGGTCGCCGAGAAGGAGGCCGGCCCGAAGCGCGTCGCCTGGGGCCTGCTGGCGACCGGTCGCGGCATCCCGCGCGCGCACTGCGAGGTCAAGCTCGGCGACGAGGTCGTCGGCGAGGTCACCTCGGGCACGTTCAGCCCGACCCTGAAGAACGGCATCGCCCTGGCGCTCCTGTCGCCCGACGTCGCCGCCGGTGACGAGGTCGTCATCGACGTGCGCGGGCGCGAGGTGCCCGCGACGGTCGTGCGCCCGCCGTTCGTCGAGGTCGACGTCCGCGAGGGCTGAGGTATGCCGGGTGGCGCCGATCACCGCTACCGCGCCCAGGTGCGCTGGGCCGGGTCGACGGGTGCGGGGTACCGGGGCTACCCCCGGGCGCACTCCGCGTGGGTGCCGCCGGCCACCGAGGGGTTCGACCTGTCCGCCGACCCGCACTTCCGCGGTGACGCCGACCTGCACAACCCCGAGCAGCTGCTCGTCCTCGCCGCCTCGTCCTGCCAGCTGCTGTCGTTCCTCGCGGTGGCCGCCCGGGCCGGGGTCGACGTCGTCGGCTACGAGGACGACGCGGAGGGCGAGATGCCGCACGACGCCGTGCCGCTGCGCATCACCCGGATCGTGCTGCGGCCGCGGGTGGCCGTGGCGCCGGGGACGGAGGCCGCCGTCGTCGAGCGGCTCCTGCACCAGGCCCACGACGAGTGCTACATCGCGAGCTCCCTCACCACCGACGTGGTGCTCGAGCCCGTCATCGTGACGGCGGCGCCCTCCCGGTCCTGACCGCCGGGTGGTGACCACCGGCTGGTGACCGCCGAGTGGTGACCGCCGGGTGGTGACCGCCGTGGTGACCGCAGGTCTGTGCACAGACGTCCGTGTGGGTGCGCGCGGATCCGCTCCGTGCGCAGTGGGACGCAGGTCTGTGCACAGACGCCCGGGGGGCGGACGGGTGTCGGGGCTCGCGCCTAGGGTCCGGGCATGCGCTACGGATTCGTGGTCCCCTTCGCCGACGCGCGCGAGTTCGCCGAGCTCGCGGCCCTCGGCGAGGAGCGGGGGTGGGACGGCATCTTCACGTGGGAGTCGCTGTACGGCGAGCACGCGTGGGTCGTGCTGGGTGCCGCCGCCATGACGACCTCGCGCATCCGGCTCGGCACGCTGCTCACGCCGGTGTCGCGCCACCGGCCCTGGGACCTCGCGTCGATGGTGTCGACCGTCGACCGCCTCAGCGGCGGACGCGTCGTCATGTCGGTCGGGCTCGGGGCGCTGCACCCGGGGTGGACGCGGTTCGAGCCTGACGAGGGTCGCCGGACCCGCGCCGAGAAGCTCGACGAGGGGCTCGAGGTGCTCGCCGGTCTCCTGGCCGACGAGGGGTTCACCTTCGAGGGGCGCCACTACCCGGTGCGCCCGATGGGCGAGGGAGCACCGCCCGGACCGCCCCCACCCGCGCAGCGTCCGCACCCGCCGGTCTGGGTGGTCGGTGCCTGGCGACGAGGCCGGACCCGGCAGCCGTCCCTCGAACGGGCCGCACGGTGGGACGGCCTGCTCGTGTCCGTCGTCGCCGACGCTCCGTCGGAGCCGCGCACGGCATACGACCTGCGCACCTACGGTGAGGTCGTGAACCGGGTGCGGCAGATGCGGGAGCAGGCCGGTATGCCGTGGGAGGGCTACGACGTCGTCGTCGAGGCGGACAGCAGCGGCGAGTTCGTCCGGCTCGAGGGGACACCGCAGGACTGGGCCGACACCGGGGCGACGTGGTGGGTCGAGAGCTGGTGGAGCGTCGACCCCGGCCCCGAAGGCCTGGCAGAGGTGCGCCGGCGGATCGAGGCAGGACCGCCGGCCTGAGGAGAGGGGTAGGTCAGTCGGCGGCGCGGAGCAGGTCGTCGAGCACCTCGTCGACCGTGAGGTGGGGGAGCGGCGCGACGACCTTGGCGACCTGCGGAGCGAAGGCCGGCGACGCGGCGAGCACCTCGCGCGCCGGCCCGTCGGCGACCACCTCGCCCTCGGCGAGCACGACCACGCGCGTGGCGACCTCGGCCGCGAGCTCGACGTCGTGCGTCGCCACGACCACGGAGCTGCCGAGGGCCGCCAGCTCCCGGAGCTCGGACGCCAGGGCGTGCTTGGCGTCGTAGTCCAGCCCGCGCGTCGGCTCGTCCAGCAGCACCAGGTCAGGTGCGCCCCGGCCCGCCGGTCGGGCGAGCAGGGACGCCAGGGCCAGGGCCATCCGCTGCCCCTGCGAGAGGCCGGCCACCTGCGCCCCGTCGGCGACACCCGGGGCGAGCAGGTCCAGCAGCACCCGGCCCCCCGCCGGGTCGGGCGTGCCTGCGAGCTGCCCGGACACCGTGCCGCCGGTGAGGGCGGTGGAGGGGTCCTGCGGGGTCAGCACCACGACGGAAGGCACCCGCACGCGACCACGCGTCGGTGCCAGGCCCCCAGCCAGGGTGGTCAGCAGCGTGGTCTTGCCCGACCCGTTGCGGCCGAGCAGGGCGACCACGTCCCCGGGGTCGACCTGCAGGTCGACCGACCGCAGCGCCACGACGTCGCCGCGCACGACACCCAGGCGCGTGACCGCCGCTCCCGCAGCCACGCGAGGACCCACGCGCGAAGCCCGCCCCTGTTCTACGAGGGCTCCCGCGGTCCGCCGCCTCTGATGCCGGGCACCGTGACGGCCACCGGCCGGCGCCGTCGCGGGTGAGGTGTCGGTCGAGGGCTCGTGCGACCGGTCGAGCCGGCGGCGCAGGTCGGCGCCGACCCGTCTCGCCTGGCGCACCGACAGCGGCACCGGGTCCCACCCCATCGCCCGGCCGAGGCCCACGAGCGGGGGACGCACGGGTGAGCGTCGCATCGCCGCCGCCGGGTCGAGCAGGTCCGTCGCCACCCCTGCGGTGACGAGCACGACCGAGTCGGCGTGGTGGACGACCCGCTCGAGCCGGTGCTCGGCCACCACCACGGTGGTGCCCACGTCGTGCACGAGCCTGTGCAGGATCGCCAGCACCTCCTCGGCGGCGACGGGGTCGAGCGCCGACGTCGGCTCGTCCAGCACGAGGACGCGGGGACCGGCGGCGAGGGCGCCGGCGATCGCGACCCGCTGCTGCTGGCCGCCGGAGAGCAGGTCCACCGGCCGGTCCCGCAGGCCGGCGAGGTCGAGCAGGTCCAGGGTCTCCTCGAGCCGCCGGCCCGAGCCCGCGCCTGCCCCGCGGTGCAGCGCCAGCCCGTGGCGCACCTCGTCCTCGACGGTCGGGCCGAGGGGCGCGGGGTCCTGCCGGACGAACCCGACGAGCCGGGCCCGCTCGCCGGTCGTGAGCCGGTGCAGCTCCTCCCCGTCCACGACGACGCTCCCGTGCACGGTCGCCGGCAGGCTCGCGTCGCCGACCACCCGCAGCAGCGAGGTCTTGCCCGACCCCGTCGGGCCGGCGACGAGGACGAGCTCGCCCTCCGGGACCGACAGCGAGGGCACCTCGAGGGCGGGTGCCGACACGGCGTCGTCTCCGAGGACAGGCGACGGAGAGGGCGCCTCGAGGGCCGGCGCCGCCGCGGACGGGGACGCCACCCCGGGGGCGGACGCGCCCGCCGGCTCCGCGGCGTACCGGACCGTCACCCGGTCGAGCTCGATCACGGGCGGCAACCTCGCACCGGCCCACGGCCACCGTCAACGGACGGCAGGCCCGGCACGCCTAGAGTGGGCGCATGAGCGACGCCTGGACCTGGACCTACCTCGACGCCGACGGCCGCGAGATGACCGGCGAGGGGCTGGTGACCACGGCGTTCCCGTCGCAGTCCGACGCCGAGAACTGGTTCGGGGAGAGCTGGCACGAGCTCGGGGCTCAGGGCGTCGACGCCGTCAACCTGTGGCACGAGGGTCAGCTCGTCTACGGCCCGATGAGCCTGCGCGCGGCAGAGTAGGCCGGGCAGCGCCGGGAGGCCGCTCGTCAGGACGGGTAGTTCCCGCGGTCGACCAGCGGCCGCGGCATCCGCGAGCGGCGGATCTGGAAGCCGCGCATGACGGCGTACATGGCCAGGCCGCGGCCCACCTTGTCCTCGCCGAACTTCGCCACGAGCTGCCGCTTGAGCTTGCGCCACATGAGGAAGCCGTCGACGGCGGCGATGAGGATGAGGGCGTAGACGCCGATCGAGACCGCGGCGAACACCCACGGGATGCGCACGAACGACAGCGCCAGCACGACCAGCATGACCGGGAGCATGAACTCGCCGAGGTTCCACCGGGCGTCGACGTAGTCGCGGATGTAGCGGCGGACCGGACCCTTGTCGCGTGCGGGCAGGTGCGCGTCGTCACCGGTGACCATCGCCTGGCGCTGCTTGAGCTGGGCCTCGCGGCGGGCGAGGCGGTCGCGGTCGCGCGCCGCCTTCCGGTCGGTCTCGACGAGGGGACGCCGGCGGGCAGCCTCCTGGTCGCGCCGCTTGGGCGTCGGCCGGTTCTTGGCCCCCTCGCGCTCGGGGCGCGCGACGGTGTCGGCCTGCTGCTCGTTGAGGGTCTTGCCACGTCCAAACACGACGCAACTGTATGCCGTGCCGGCGCCGCCCCCCGAATCGCGCCCGGCGTCGCCGGCCGACGACCAGCCACTAGGCTCGCCGCCGTGACCGACGACGTGCTCACCCAGGACCAGATCGACGACCTCCGGACCACCGTGGCGGGCCTGATGCCCGGCGTGCGCGCCGACCTCGAGGCGCTCACCCGCATCCCCAGCGTCAGCCTCGACGCGTTCGACCAGGCGCACGTGGAGGCGAGCGCCGAGGCCACCGCCGAGCTGCTGCGCGCCGAGGGGCTCGAGGTCGAGATCGTGCGCGAGGGCGGCCGGCCCGCCGTGATCGGCCACGTGGACGGGCCCGAGGGCGCGCCCACCGTGCTGCTCTACGCGCACCACGACGTCCAGCCCCCCGGCGACGACGCCGACTGGGACAGCGCGCCCTTCGAGCCGACCGAGCGCGACGGCCGCCTCTACGGCCGCGGTGCCGCCGACGACAAGGCCGGGATCATGGCGCACGTCGCCGCGCTGCGCGCTCACGCCGGCCGCCTGCCCGTCGGCGTGACGATCTTCGTCGAGGGCGAGGAGGAGATCGGCTCGGACTCCCTGCCGACCATCCTCGAGCGCCACGGCGACAAGCTGCGCGCCGACGCGATCGTCCTCGCCGACTCGACCAACTGGGCCCTCGGCGAGCCGGCCCTGACGACGACGCTGCGCGGCCTCATCCGCGTGGTGGTCACCGTGACCACGCTGGACCACGGCATCCACTCCGGCATGTTCGGCGGCGCCGTGCCGGACGCTGTCACCACGCTGGTCCGGCTGCTCGCGACGTTCCACGACGAGGTGGGCGATGTCGCCGTCGCCGGCCTGAAGTCCGGCAAGGCCAGCGACCTGGACTTCGACGAGGCCCGGCTGCGCGAGGAGTCGGGGCTCCTCGACGGAGTCGAGGTCATCGGCACCGGCAGCCTGCTCGACCGCATCTGGGCCAAGCCCACCGCCACCGTCATCGGCTTCGACGCCCCCTCCGTGGCGAAGTCGTCCAACACCCTCGTGCCGACCGCGAGCGCCAAGGTGTCCATCCGCCTGGCCCCCGACGAGCACCCGATGGAGGCGTATGCCGCGGTGCAGCGCCACGTCGAGGCGCACACGCCGTGGGGTGCCCGGGTGCAGGTGCACCTCGACGACCAGGGCGCCGGGTTCGCGGCCGACGCGCACGGCCCCGTGTACGACCAGGCACGGGCCGCCTTCACCGATGCGTGGGGCGTCGAGCCGGTCGACATCGGCGTGGGCGGCTCGATCCCGTTCGTCGCCTCGTTCGCCGAGAAGTTCCCGGACGCGGCGATCCTCGTGACCGGCGTGGAGGACCCCGACACCCGCGCCCACGGCGCGAACGAGTCCCTGCACCTCGAGGAGTTCGAGAAGGTCTGCGTCGCCGAGGCGGTGCTGCTCGCCCGGCTCGGGGCGATGCCGCGATGACCGGGGGGCCCCAGGAGCCGGCGGCGCAGACGGGGCAGACGGAGCAGGCGCGCGACTTCCCGCAGCTGCCGCAGGACTTCCTCTTCGGTGTCGCCTCCGCCTCCTACCAGGTGGAGGGCGCGGTCGAGGAGGACGGCCGCGGCCGCTCGGTCTGGGACACCTTCTGCGAGCGACCGGGCGCTATCGCGAACGGCGACACCGGGGCGGTCGCGTGCGACCACTACCACCGCTACCGCGAGGACGTCGCGCTGCTGGCGGACCTCGGCGTCGACAGCTACCGCTTCTCGGTCGCGTGGCCGCGGGTGCTGCCGACCGGCACCGGCGAGGTCAACCCGGCCGGGCTCGACTTCTACGACCGGCTCGTCGACGAGCTGCTGGCGGTGGGGATCCAGCCGGCCGCGACCCTGTTCCACTGGGACACCCCCCAGGCCCTCGAGGACACCGGTGGCTGGGCGAACCGGGACACCGCCGAGCACTTCGCGGCATACGCCTCGGTGGTCGGTGAGCGGCTCGGTGACCGGGTCGCGCGCTGGATGACGCTCAACGAGCCCAACGTCGTCACCATGCTGGGCTACGCGCTCGGGGTGCACGCCCCTGGGCGGTCGATGGGGTTCGAGGCGCTGCCGGTGGCCCACCACCTGCTGCTCGGCCACGGGCTGGCAGCGCAGGCGCTGCGGGCTGCCGGCTGCTCGAACCTGGGCATCGCGAGCAACCACGCGCCCGTGTGGCCGGCGTCGGACAGCCCGAAGGACCGGCAGGCCGCCGAGGTCTACGACAACCTCTGGAACTGGATGTTCGCCGACCCGGTGCTGCTGGGGCGGTACCCGGTCGAGGGCACCGAGCAGGGCTTCCCGACGTACCGCGACGGCGACCTCGAGACCATCCGCCAGCCGCTGGACTGGTTCGGCATCAACTACTACAACCCGGCGCGGATCGGCGCCCCCGGCGGCGCTGCGGCGGGCGACGGCGCCACGGGCCAGGCGCCTGCGGCAGGGGAGGTCGTGGCGGACGGTCCGCCGATGCCGGAGGGGCTGCCGTTCGAGAGCCGCCGGATCGAGGGCTACGAGCGCACCGACTTCGACTGGCCGATCGTGCCCGAGGGCCTGGCGCAGGTCGTGCGGCAGTTCCGCGACCGGTACGGCGACGCGCTGCCGCCGGTCTACATCACCGAGAGCGGCTGCTCGTTCTCCGACGGCCCGGTCGACGGCCGGGTCGCGGACGACCGCCGCATCGCCTACCACGACGCCCACCTGCGGGCGCTCGCTGGTGAGATCGTCGACGGCGCCGACGTGCGCGGCTACTTCGCGTGGTCGGCGACCGACAACTTCGAGTGGGCCGAGGGGTACCGCCAGCGGTTCGGGCTCGTGCACGTCGACTACGACACGCAGGTCCGCACCCCGAAGGACTCCTACCACTGGTACCGCGACCTCATCGCGCACACGCGGGGCCGGTGAGGTCGCCCCGGCACCGGTAGGTTCGGCCCCATGGCTGAGGGCACCAAGGGCAAGGGCTACGTCGAGCCGTCGTTCGAGCGCGACACGCGCTACATCAACGACCGCATCACCACCCGGGGCGACGGCGAGGGGGAGTGGCCGGTGGAGGCCGGGCGGTACCGGCTGGTCGCCGCCCGGGCCTGCCCGTGGGCCAACCGCGCCATCATCGTGCGCCGCCTGCTCGGCCTCGAGGACGCGCTGTCCATGGGGCTGTGCGGCCCGACGCATGACGAGGACAGCTGGACCTTCGACCTCGATCCCGGCGGCGTCGACCCGGTGCTCGGGATCCCGCGCCTCAAGGACGCGTACGAGAAGCGCCAGCCCGGCTACCCGCGCGGCATCACCGTCCCCGCGATCGTCGACGTCCCCACCGGCCAGGTCGTGACCAACGACTTCGCCCCGCTGACCCTCGACCTGTCGACGCAGTGGACCGCGTTCCACCGCGACGGCGCGCCCGACCTGTACCCCGAGGCGCTGCGCGACGAGATGGACGACGTCATGCAGCGCGTCTACACCGAGGTCAACAACGGCGTGTACCGCTGCGGGTTCGCCGGGCAGCAGGACGCGTACGACGCGGCATACGACCGGCTCTTCACGGCGCTCGACTGGCTCGAGGAGCGGCTGTCGACGAGGCGGTTCCTCATGGGCGACACCATCACGGAGGCCGACGTGCGGCTGTTCACCACCCTGGTGCGGTTCGACCCGGTCTACCACGGCCACTTCAAGTGCAACCGGTCCAAGCTCAGCGAGATGCCCGTGCTGTGGGCCTACGCCCGCGACCTGTTCCAGACGCCCGGGTTCGGCGACACCGTGGACTTCGTGCAGATCAAGCGGCACTACTACGTCGTCCACCACGACATCAACCCCACCGGCATCGTCCCCCAGGGGCCGGACCTGAGCGGTTGGCTGACCGCCCACGGCCGGGAGGAGCTCGGCGGCCGGCCGTTCGGCGACGGCACGCCCCCGGGCCCGGTGCGCGAGGGTGAGCGCGTCCCCGCGGAGCACCAGCAGTGAGCGCGCGAGCCGAGGGCGCAGCGACCCGGGGTGCCGCGGCCCGGGGTGCAGCGGCCCGGGGCGCGGGTCCCGTCGCCCGCGAGCACGACCTCGTCGTCTTCGGTGCCACGGGCTTCGTCGGCCGGCTCCTGGCCGCCTACCTGGCCGGGCACGCGCCAGCGGGCACGCGCATCGCGCTCGCCGGGCGGTCCCGCGAGCGGCTCGAGGCGGTCCGCGCCGGGCTGCCGGGCTCCGCACGGGACTGGCCCGTCCTCGTGGCCGACGCCGCCGACGAGGCGTCCCTGGCCGGCCTCGCCGCCTCGACGACCGCCGTCGTCACCACGGTCGGGCCCTACCTGCGGTACGGCCTTCCCCTGGCCCGCGCCTGCGCCGAGGCCGGGACGCACTACGCCGACCTCACCGGCGAGGTGTTGTTCGTCCGGCGGCTCGCCGACGAGGTGCACCAGACGGCGCTGGCGAGCGGGGCCAGGGTCGTCACCGCCTGCGGCTACGACTCGGTGCCGTCCGACCTGGCCGTGCTCGTGCTGCACGAGCGGGCCGAGCGCGACGGTGCCGGCCACCTCCTCGACACCACGCTGCTCGCCCGCATGAAGGGCGGGTTCTCCGGGGGCACGATCGACTCCGCCCGCGCCCAGCTCGAGGCCGTGGGGTCCGACCACTCGCTCGCGAAGGTCCTGCGCGACCCCTACGCGCTCAGCCCCGACCGCGCCTCCGAGCCCGACCTCGGACCGGAGCGCGACCCGCGGTCGGTCTTCGTCGAGCGGGACACCGGCCAGTGGGTCGGGCCGTTCGTCATGGCGGACTTCAACAGTCGGATCGTCCGCCGGAGCAACGCGTTGCAGGGTCACCCCTACGGCCGCCGCTTCCGCTACCGCGAGCTCAGCAGCTACGGCACGGGGTTCGCCGGACGGCGCCGCGCCACGCTCGCCACCGGGGTGCTGGGGCTGGCGATGGCCGGCATGGCCGACCCGCGCACGCGCCCGCTCGTCGACCGCCTCGCCCCCAAGCCGGGCGAGGGCCCGAGCGAGCAGGTGCGCGAGTCCGGCTGGTTCCGCATGCAGGTGCGCACCACGACGACGAGCGGGAGGCGCTACCAGGCCACCGTGGCCGCGCAGGGGGACCCCGGGTATGCCGCGACCGCCGTCATGCTGGGCGAGGCCGCCCTGGCGCTGGCACTGGACGGCGACCGGCTGCCGCCCGCGGCAGGCGTCCTCACCCCGGCGACCGCGATAGGCGACCGCCTCGTCGAGCGGTTGCGCGAGCAGGACTTCACGATCGCCGTGGAGGAGC
>NZ_JBHUYG010000095.1:0-16323 GCF_042668795.1 Pedococcus sp. NPDC057267
CCCCTGCAGGGGTCCGGGAGCGATCAGATGTCGTAGTACATCTCGAACTCGTGCGGGTGGGGGCGGAAGCGGATCGGGTCGACCTCGTTCTTGCGCTTCCACTCGATCCAGGTCTCGATGAGGTCCTTGGTGAAGACGTCGCCCTCGAGCAGGAACTCGTGGTCGGCCTCCAGCGCGTCGAGCACCTCGGGCAGCGAACCGGGGACCTGCGCGATGGCGTCGTGCTCCTCCGGCGGCAGCTCGTAGAGGTCCTTGTCCACGGGCTCCGGCGGCTCGATCCGGTTCTTGATGCCGTCGAGGCCGGCCATGAGCATCGCGGAGAACGCGAGGTACGGGTTGGCCGACGGGTCGGGCACGCGGAACTCGATGCGCTTGGCCTTCGGGCTGTCACCGGTGATCGGGATGCGCACGCACGCCGAGCGGTTGCGGGCCGAGTAGACCAGGTTGACCGGCGCCTCGTAGCCGGGGACCAGGCGGTGGTAGGAGTTCACCGTCGGGTTGGTGAACGCGAGCACCGCGGGGGCGTGCTTGAGCAGGCCACCGATGTACCAGCGCGCGATGTCCGACAGGCCGCCGTACCCGCGCTCGTCGTAGAACAGCGGCTCGCCGTCCTTCCACAGCGACTGGTGGCTGTGCATGCCGGAGCCGTTGTCACCGAACAGCGGCTTGGGCATGAAGGTGACGGTCTTGTCGTTGTTCCACGCGACGTTCTTGATGATGTACTTGAACTTCAGCACGTCGTCCGCGGCCTGCTTCAGGGTGTTGAAGCGGTAGTTGATCTCCTGCTGGCCCGCGGTGCCGACCTCGTGGTGGGCCCGCTCGACGGAGAGCCCGGCGGCGCCCAGGGCCAGGGTCATCTCGTCGCGGATGTCGGCGAAGTGGTCGACCGGCGGGACGGGGAAGTAGCCGCCCTTGTAGCGGGTCTTGTACCCCTTGTTGCCGCCCTCCTCCTCGCGGCCGGTGTTCCAGGCGGCCTCGATGGACTCGATGAAGTAGTAGCCGGCGTTCTGCTTGGTCTCGAAGCGCACGTCGTCGAAGACGTAGAACTCGGCCTCGGCGCCGAAGTACGCGGTGTCGGCGATGCCGGTCGACTTCAGGTAGGCCTCCGCCTTCGCCGCGATGTTGCGCGGGTCGCGGGAGTACTCCTCACCCGTGAACGGGTCCACGATGGAGAAGTTCAGGATGAGCGTCTTCTCCTTGCGGAACGGGTCGAGGTAGGCGCTCGTCGGGTCCGGGATGAGCTTCATGTCGGACTCGTGGATGGCCTGGAACCCGCGGATCGAGGACCCGTCGAACATCTGGCCGTTCTTCATGAAGTCCGCGTCCACGGTCTCGGCCGGCACGTTGAAGTGCTGCATGACGCCGGGCAGGTCGCAGAACCGCACATCGACGAACTTGACGTCCTCGTCCTTGATGAACTTCAGGACCTCGTCAGCGTTGCTGAACAATAGGGGCCTCCTGGTGGTGGTCCGGGCACACGTGCCCGATGGGGTCGCCACCGACCCTAGCGGGGCAGCATTGCCCGGGCATGACCCGCATGTTTCGCCGGTGTTACGCCGTGAGAGGCTGGTGCCGTGGTCGACCGCAAGGACATCGGCTCCTGGCTCGAGGGCCCGGGTGCACGGACCGGGGAGCCGTCGGGGCACCCCGGTGAGCGCCTGGGTATGCCGGCCAGCGGCACCGGCTCGGTGGGCCGCTTCGGCCGTCGGCTCGTCGGTGTCGTCATCGACTGGGTGGTCTGCCAGCTCATCGCCAGCGCGCTGTTCCACGTGCCGCTGCCGTTCCGCGGCGTGGCCAGCGGATCCGACTCGTTCCTGCTGCTGGCCGTCTTCGCCGTGGAGAACCTGCTGCTCGTCGGCACCCTCGGCAGCACGCTCGGCCACCGCCTCGTCGGGCTGCGGGTGGTGTCGCTGGACGGCCGCGCGGCCCGTCCGTTCCAGGTGCTCGTGCGCACCGTCCTGCTGTGCCTCTTCCTCCCGGCGATGTTCTGGGACAAGGACGGCCGCGGCCTGCACGACAAGGCCGCCGGCACCGTCATCGTCCGCACCTGACGCGACCCCACGGCACACCCCGGCCCCTGCGGCGGCCGGGGGCCGCAGGGGCCGCGGTCAGCGGCGGACCAGCACGGCGCGGATCCGGTCGGACGCCTCGCCCAGGATGGCGACGATCTCCCGGCTCTGCTCCGCCGTGACCCCGTGCCGCTTCCAGGCGTCGCGGGCGTCGCGGCGCAGCTGCTGCACGGCCCTGTCGAGGTCGCCGAACGCCTGCGCGTCGCTGCTGGTCCAGCTGCTCCAGGCGTCCCCGCCGCCGGCCGGGGCGGCGGTGCGCCTCGCCTCACGGGCGGCTGCCTTGAGCTCCGCGCGCAGGTCGCTCGTCTCCCCGCGCACACGTGAACGCACCTCCTGCGCGAGCTGGCGCACGGAGTCGTCGAGGTCGACCTGCAGGTGGGCCAGGTCGTCCTGGCGCTCGCGGACCTCGGCACGGCCGGCTTCGGTGATGCGGTAGACGGCTTTGCGTCCCTCGTCGGTCCGCTCGACGAGGCCCTCCTCCTCGAGCTTGGCCAGCCGCGGGTACACCGTGCCGGCGCTCGGGGAGTAGAGGCCGTTGAACCGCTGCTCGAGGTCCTGGATCACCTCGTAGCCGTGCCGCGGCCCGTCGTCGAGGAGGGCCAGCAGGTACAGGCGCAGCTGGCCGTGCGCGAAGACGGGGCTCACGCCGGTGCCCCGTCCCCGGCCCTGGCCGTGGTCGCCTGGAGCACCACCACGTTCCCGGACACGGCGCTGGCGTCGAGGTGCAACGCGCGCGCGCCGGCGGTGAGCCGCTGGCCGCTGTCCCGGCGGTGCACCTTCTGCCCGTCGATGACGACCTGGCCGGTGGCGGTGCTGGCCCTGACGTCGTACCCGTCGTGCGGCGCTCGCACGGTGACGTCGCCGGAGACCGAGTGGGACGCGATCCGCGACGAGGCGTTGGTCAGGTCGAGCGTGACATCGCCGCTGACGGTGTTGATCTCGACCTCGGGCAGGTCGCTCGCCTGGGCGGTGACCGCACCGGAGACGCTGTTCACCCGCAGGGGTCCGTGCAGGTGCCCGCACTCGACCTCCCCGGACACGGTGTTGACGTCGACGGCGCCAGCGACATCGTCGAGGGTGATCGTCCCCGAGACCGTGTTCACCCGGGCGGGGGAGCGCAGCCCGGCCAGGAGTCCGCTCGCGCTCACCGTGCCGACGGTCGCCCGGGCGTCCTCGGGCACCGAGATGCTCAGCGTCACGCGGTTGCGGTCCGGGAGGGTGACCCACTGCTTGAGCTTGCCCAGGACGCCTTCGCCCTCGGCGCCGTGGGTGACCTTGAGCGCCGTGCCGTCCCACGTGACCTTGAGCGGCGTGCCCTCGATCGCGGACACCTCGACCCGCGCCGTGGGGGAGTCGCTGTGGGTCACCACGTCCACGTGGCCGCCCACGACCCCCACCTTGAGCTCGCGCACCCGCTCCCCGTCGCCTCCGATGTCGAGCACCCGCGGGCTCTCGACCAGCCATTCCTGCGCCATCGTCCTGTCCTCCCATCATCGCGTTATATCGCGTTCAAGACACGTTATATCGCGTTTGGTTTGAGGGGCGCAAGCGGCGAGTGCGGCAGGAGCCGCGACCGCGGCTGGCCGTACGGGCGCAGGGGCGCACCGCAAGGTCACGAAAAGATCACGAAATGGGATCGCTCCCACACCACCTCTTGACCGGCGCCCCCGATCTGCGGCTCCATATCCGGGAGCGCTCCCAGTGAAGGGGGCCCGACGGAAAGGTGCAACGGTGCACATCCCCTCGCGCAGGCTGATCGGGTCAGCCGCACTTCTCGCCACGGTCGCCCTCTCCACCGCTGCGTGCGGTGGCAACGCCGGGGGCGCCGGCTCCGCCGGCTCGCAGAAGATCACCCTGCGGGTGAGCACCTTCGGCAAGTTCGGCTACACCGACCTGTACAAGCAGTACATGAAGGAGCACCCGAACGTGACCGTCGTCGAGACGGCGGAGGGTGACCTCGGCAAGTACAACACCCAGCTGATCCAGCGGATCGCCGCCGGCTCCGGCGCGGGGGACGTCGTCGCCCTCGAGGAGGGCCAGATCGTCAACTTCGTGCAGAGCGCGGACAAGTTCGTGAACCTGCAGGACTACGGCAGCAACGACCTCAAGGGCAACTTCCTCCCGTGGAAGTACGCCAACGCCACGACGGCCGACGGCAAGACCACGATCGGCCTCGGCACCGACGTGGGCGGCCTGGCCATGTGCTACCGCCGTGACCTGTTCCAGAAGGCGGGCCTGCCGACCGACCGCACCGAGGTGGCCAAGCTCTGGCCGACGTGGGACGACTACATCGCCACCGGCAAGCGCTACGAGGCCGGCATCAAGGACCCCAAGTCGCACTTCGTGGACAGTGCCACGAACACCTACAACTCGATCCTCATGCAGTCCTCCGACCACACCTACTTCGACCGCGACGAGAAGCTCGTCATCGACTCGAACCCGGGCGTCAAGGCGGCCTGGGACGAGAGCCTGAAGATGGTCGACTCGGGCCTGTCGGCCAAGCTCAAGTCCTTCTCCCCGGAGTGGAACGCCGGCTTCAAGAGCGGCTCCTTCGCGACGCTGGCCTGCCCCGCGTGGATGACCGGCTACATCAAGGACCAGGCCGGCGCCGAGAACAGCGGCAAGTGGGACATCACCACCGTCCCCGGCGGTGGCGGCAACTGGGGCGGCTCGTGGCTCGGCGTCCCCAAGCAGAGCAAGCACCAGAAGGAGGCCGTGGAGCTCGCCAAGTTCCTGACGAGCGGCTCCAGCCAGCTCGCCGCCTTCAAGGCGGTCGGAAACCTCCCCTCGAACCCGACGCTGTACACCGACCCGGCGCTGAAGGACGCGACCAACGAGTACTTCAACAACGCGCCCGTGGGTCAGCTCTTCGTGGCGGGTGCGGCCAACCTCAAGCCGGTCTTCCTCGGCGCGAAGAACCAGCCCGTGCGCGACGCGGTCGAGAACGCCATGCGCAGCGTCGAGGGCGGCCAGCGCAGTGCAGCAGACGGCTGGAAGGAAGCCGTGGCGGCTGCTGAGAAGGCCGCCAAGTAGGTCGGGCCACCGCCCACCACCCCGACTGCGGACGGGCGCCGGTCCTCTCGCGTGCCGGCGCCCGACCGCCACCACCCACCTCGGAAAGGGACGCCCGTGACGACCACGACGCCGACCTCCGCCCTCCCCACGCGGGCAGCACCTCCCGGTCGCCTGCGGCGCCTGCTCCGGCGCGCCGACGCCGGCCTCACGCCGTACGCGATGGTCTCGCCGTTCTTCATCCTCTTCGCGGTCTTCGGCCTCTTCCCGCTGCTGTACACGGCGTGGGTGAGCACCCACGACTGGAGCCTGCTGGCGGGGGACCAGGGCTGGGTCGGTCTGGGCAACTACGCGGAGCTCATGCAGGACTCGGACTTCTGGAACGCCATGCTCAACACCTTCGCGATGTTCGTCATCGCGACGGTGCCGCAGCTGGTGCTGGCCATGGTCCTGGCGCAGATGCTCGACTCCCGCCTGCGCGCAGCGACGTTCTGGCGCATGGGGATCCT
This sequence comes from Pedococcus sp. NPDC057267, assembly GCF_042668795.1. Taxonomy (NCBI): domain Bacteria; kingdom Bacillati; phylum Actinomycetota; class Actinomycetes; order Micrococcales; family Intrasporangiaceae; genus Pedococcus; species Pedococcus sp. NPDC057267. The sequence goes on from NZ_JBHUYG010000095.1 coordinate 5,591, forward strand.
GCTTCCGAACGTCACGTCCGTCGCCGCCGTCGGCATCATCTTCACGCTGATGTTCAGCCGCGACTTCGGGCTCTTCAACTGGCTGCTCGGCCACGTCGGGGTCGACCCGATCGCCTGGCAGGACCACCGCTGGTCGAGCTGGATCGCGATCTCCACGATGGTCGACTGGCGGTGGACCGGGTACAACGCCCTGATCCTGCTCGCGGCCCTGCAGTCGGTGCCGACCGAGATCTACGAGGCGGCGCGCATCGATGGCGCCAACGGCTGGCGCACCTTCTGGTCGATCACGGTGCCGATGCTGCGCCCGACCCTCATCTTCGTCACCATCGTCGCCACGATCGGCGGGACGCAGCTGTTCACCGAGCCGCTGCTGTTCAACCCCGGGGCGAACTCGATCAACGGCGGCACGACCGGCCAGTTCCAGACGGCCGCCATGTACCTCGTCCAGAACGCGTTCACGGGCCAGCGGTTCGGCTACGCCGCGACCATCGCGTGGGTGCTGTTCCTGTTCATCGCCGCGTTCTCGGCAGTCAACGTGCTGCTGCTGCGGCGCATCCGGTCGGCGGAGTGAGGACACCATGACCCAGACCCAGCTCCCCGCCGCTGCGCCCGCTGCGAGCGGCGCCGAGCCCCCGGCGCATCGGGCACGCGGGCTGCGACGCCCACTGCGCGCACGTCCGCCCCGGTCGCTCGGAGCTGCCGCCTCGCGCAGCACCGGTGCGACCCCGGCGAGCCGGCTCGTCTACCTGTGCCTCGCGGTGTCGGTGCTGCTGTCGGCCGGCCCGCTGTACTACATGGTCGTCATGGCGTCGCGGCCCAACAGCGACATCTCCTCCGTCCCGCCGCCGCTGACGCCCGGTGGCGACCTCGTCACCAACATCTCGCGCGTGTTCGCCAACCAGGACGTGCTGTTCGGCCGGGCGATGCTCAACTCGCTGCTGGTGGCCGGTGCCGCGACCGTGTCGGTCGTCGTGCTGTCCTCGCTTGCCGGGTTCGCGTTCGCCAAGCTGCAGTTCCGCGGCCGGAACGCGCTGCTGCTCGTCGTCGTCGCGACCATGATGGTCCCGGTCCAGCTCGGCCTGGTGCCGCTCTACATGCTCATGTCGAAGCTCGGCCTCGCCGGGACGCTGTGGTCGGCGCTGCTGCCCTTCCTCGTCAGCGGGTTCGGCGTGTTCATGATGCGGCAGTACGCCGCACAGTCGATCCCCACCGAGCTCATCGAGGCCGCGCGGGTCGACGGTGCGTCGACGACGCGGATCTTCTTCTCCGTCGTCTTCCCGGTCCTGCGACCGGCCGCAGCGGTGCTCGGGTTGCTCACGTTCATGGAGCGGTGGAACGACTTCCTGTGGCCCTACCTCACGCTCGACGCCGACCACCCCACGGTGCAGGTGGCGCTGTCGCGGCTCTCGGGTGGCTACTACACCGACCAGGCGCTCGTGATGGCCGGGACCCTGCTGGGGACCCTGCCGCTCGTCGTGGTCTTCATCGTGTTCGGCCGCCAGATCATCGGCGGCATCATGCAGGGCGGAGTCAAAGGATGACCATGACCGGACAGGACCCCTTGTCGCGCAACGCATTTCCCGCGGACTTCACGTGGGGCGTGGCGACCTCGAGCTACCAGATCGAGGGCGGCACCAAGGAGGACCACCGCGGTCCCTCGATCTGGGACACCTTCTCGGGGACCCCCGGGCGCGTGGTCGACGGGGACACCGGCGAGGTGGCCGTCGAGCACTTCCACCGGTACGAGGAGGACGTCGCGCTCATGGCGGACATCGGCGTCGAGGCCTACCGGTTCTCCGTGGCGTGGCCGCGGGTGCAGCCGACCGGCTCGGGCCCGGTCAACGTTGCCGGGCTGGACTTCTACGACCGCCTCGTCGACGCGCTCCTCGCCCGCGGCATCACCCCCTGGGCGACGCTGTACCACTGGGACCTGCCGCAACCGCTCGAGGACGCGGGCGGGTGGCCCCTGCGCGCCACCGCCGAGCGGTTCGCCGAGTATGCCGGGCACGTCGCCCAGGCGCTGGGCGACCGGGTGGGGCACTTCATCACCCTCAACGAGCCGTGGTGCTCGGCCTTCCTGGGCTACGGCAGCGGCCGGCACGCTCCCGGCCGCTCGGACCCCGCCGACGCGCTGGCCGCCTCGCACCACCTGCTGCTCGGCCACGGGCTGGCCGTCGAGGCGGTCCGTGGCGCCGCCCCCACCGCACAGGTGGGCATCACCCTGAACCTGTACCCGGTCGACGGCGCCCACGACGGCCACGGGGTGGCGGACGCCGTGCGCCGGGTCGACGGCCTCGCCAACCGCTGGTTCCTCGACCCCGTGCTGCGCGGCGCCTACCCCAAGGACGTCGTCGAGGACGTGCGGCACCTCAGCGACCTCTCGTTCGTCCACGACGGCGACCTCGACGTCGTCTCGGCACCGCTGGACTTCCTCGGCGTCAACTACTACACCCGTCACGTGGTGGCCCCCGGGGCATTCCCCGGGACCGCGGACGTCGACTTCCAGGGGCGGGGCCTGCCGACGACGGCCATGGGCTGGGAGGTCGACCCCGACGGGCTCTTCGACATCCTCACGCGGGTGACGCGCGACTACGGCGACCTGCCGCTGGTCATGACCGAGAACGGCGCGGCGTTCGACGACGTCCTGGTCGACGGGCGCGTGCACGACGAGCAGCGCGTGGAGTTCCTGCGCGGCCACCTCGACGCAGGGCGCAGGGCGATCGAGGCCGGGGTCCCGCTGACGGGGTACTTCGCCTGGTCGCTCATGGACAACTTCGAGTGGGCGGAGGGGTACGCCAAGCGGTTCGGGCTGGTGCACGTCGACTTCCGCACGCAGGAGCGCACCGTCAAGGACAGCGGACGGTGGTACTCGGAGTTCCTGACCGGCACGCCATACTGACGCCCATGAGCAGTGCGCGCGGTGGCCAGCCCACCCTCGAGGAGGTCGCCACCCGCGCCGGAGTGGGACGTGGCACCGTGTCGCGCGTCATCAACGGGTCACCGCAGGTCTCAGAGCGCACGCGCGCCCGCGTCATGCAGGCGGTCAGCGACCTCGGCTACGTGCCCAACATGGCCGCACGGGCGCTGGTCACGCGGCGGACGGGCGCGATCGCGCTCGTGATCTCGGAGCCGGAGGAGCGCATCTTCGGCGAGCCGTTCTTCGCCGGGGTGGTGCGCGGCATCACCACGGTGGTGGGCGAGTCCTCGCGCCAGCTCGTGCTCGCCCTGGTGCAGAACCGCGAGCAGGCCGAGCGGCTCGACAGCTACCTGACGCCGCAGCACGTCGACGGGGTCCTCGTGCTGTCGGCGCACGACAGCGACACCCTCCCGGGACGGATCCAGGGCCGCGGGCTGCCCATCGTCCTGTGTGGCCGCCCGACCAGCGAGCAGGACCTCAGCTGGGTCGACGTCGACAACATCGGCGGCGCGCGGGCCGCGGCGGCGCACCTGCTCGCCGAGGGACGTCGCCGCGTGGCGCTCATCGCCGGGCCACAGGACATGATCGCCGGCCGCGACCGCCTCGAGGGCTACCAGCAGGCGTTGCGCGACGCCGGTGTCGCCGTGGACGACAGCCTCGTCGAGACCGGCGACTTCACCGAGGCGAGCGGGGCCGGCGCCATGCGGGCGCTGCTGCAGCGCCGCCCCGACGTCGACGCCGTGTTCGCCTCCAGCGACCTCATGGCGCTCGGCGCGATCCGGGTGCTGCGGGAGGCGGGTCGGTCGGTGCCGGCGGACGTGGCGGTGGTCGGGTTCGACGACGGCCCGGTGGCCGCGGTGGCCGAGCCGGCCCTCACGACGGTGCACCAGCCCATGGAGCAGCTCGGGCGCGAGATGGCGACCATGCTGCTGTCGCGGATCAAGGGCGGGGGCGATTCGGGTCCCTCGCACGTCGTGCTCGACACGCACCTGGTCACCCGCGCCTCCGCCTGAGGCCGCGCGGCCGGGGCCCTTCGCCCAGGGCCACATCCGGGGCGCCGCCGCCTGGGGCCGCGCGGCCGGGGTTGGGGTCGTCCGTCCGAGGCGGGGTGGCCTGGAGCGGGGCTCAGCGGCCGCGCATGGCCTTGCGGTCGACGCGGGCACGCATGGGGTCCATGCCGGCGGGGATGGGCGGGCGGACGCCGCCGAGGGCCTTGAGCCGCTTGTTGACGGCGGCGGCCTCCTCCTTGGTGAGGACCGGCTTCATCCGCGTCATCTTCGCGCTGACCTTGCGGACCGGCACCTGGTCGGCCTCGTCGCCGACGACCAGGGTCGTGACCGGGACGCCGGGGGCCACGCGCTCGACCTTCTTGCGCTCCTGCGCGACCAGCTTGGAGCGTCGGGCGTTCGGGCCCTCGGCCACGAGCACCACACCGGCCCGGCCGACCGCGCGGTAGACGAACGCCGCACCGGCCATGTCCTCGGGGCGGGTCCCGCGGGCGCCGTCGACCGCCACCGGCTGCTGGTCGTAGTACCAGCCGCGACGCAGGGCGCCGAGGGCGGCACCGGCCGCGCCGGGCTGGCCCTCGATGCCGCGGAACGCGGCCCGCTCGGCCTTGCGGCTCAGGACGAGCACTGCGGCGAGCAGCCCGAGCGGGATCGACAGGACGAGCGCGTAGACCCAGTGGCCGAGCAGGGCGCCGATGCCGACGCCGACGACGAGCACCGCGAGGAAGGCCAGCAGCATCCACCAGGGGATGGTCGGGTCGACCTGACGCGCCGCCGTGTAGACCTGGCGGACCTGTGCGAGGCGACCCGGCTCCTTGGGCGTGCCGGACTGCTGCTTCTCCTTGCGGGCCATGGGGTCGAGGATACCGTCAGGCGGAGGTGCCGAGAGCCGCCGGCGTGCGCGCGGCGACGAGCGAGGCAGCCTCCTGGCGGGCGGGGTCACCGGCCGCGTCGGCGAGGTGCTGCAGGTGCTCGGGGATCGGGCGGCCCCACTTCTTCATGGCCGTGGCCCAGAGGCGGCCGGCGCGGTAGGACGAGCGCACCAGCGGCCCGGCCATGACGCCCTTGAAGCCCATCTCCTCGGCGACCTGGCTCCAGTGCACGAACTCCTCGGGCTTGACCCACCGGTCGATCGGGTGGTGCAGCTTCGAGGGGCGCAGGTACTGGGTGATCGTGAGGATGTCGCAGCCCGCGTCGTGCAGGTCGCGGATCGCCTGCTCGACCTCGTGGTCCTGCTCACCCATGCCGAGGATGAGGTTGGACTTCGTCACCAGCTCGGCGTCGCGCGCCATCGACAGGACCTTGAGCGACTTGTCGTACGTGAACGCCGGCCGGATCTCCTTGAAGATCCGGGGCACGGTCTCGAGGTTGTGCGCGAACACCTCGGGCCGGGCGTCGAAGACCTGGCCGACGAGCTCGGGCTTGGCGCCGAAGTCGGGCGGGAGGATCTCGACGCCGGTGTTCGGGTTCTTCTCGTGGATCTGCCGGATCGTCTCGGCGTACAGCCACGCGGCACCGTCGGGCTGGTCGTCGCGGGCCACGCCGGTGACGGTCGAGTAGCGCAGGCCCATCTGGGCGACCGACTCGGCCACGCGACGCGGCTCGTCGAGGTCGAGCGCCAGCGGGCGGCCGGAGGCGATGTCGCAGAAGTCGCAACGGCGGGTGCAGATGTCGCCGCCGATGAGGAAGGTCGCCTCTCGGTCCTCCCAGCACTCGAAGATGTTGGGGCAGCCCGCCTCCTGGCAGACCGTGTGCAGCCCCTCGGTCTTCACCATCGAGTGCAGCTTGGTGTACTCCGGGCCCATCTTGGCGGTCGTCCGGATCCACTCGGGCTTGCGCTCGATCGGCGTCTCGGCGTTGCGTGCCTCGACACGCAGCAGCCGACGGCCCTCGGGTGCGACGGTCACGAAGACTCCCTTGCCTTGCGTTGTGCGTCCGGCGCGCCACCACCAGCCGGTATGCCGTGGGGCACGGGGGCGCCCGGAGGTTCCCGGGCGTCCTCCAAGACTACGCCTGCGCCCCGTGGCGTATTCCGGCGCCCGGTCTGGTGCCGACCTGCGCCGCCGGGGCGCAGACGTCCGGGCAGGCGCGCGTTGTCTCACCCGCCGAAGGGGCCGGTGACCTCCGGGAAGTAGGTCATCCGGACCGCGTCGGCGAACACGTACACCATGAGCAGCGCCGTGCCCGCGTTGAGGACCAGCGCGGCCCACGCCCCGGCACGTCCGCCGCGGCGCAGCGCCGCCCGCGCCAGCCCCATGCCGAGCGCCGGCGCCGCCACCGCGACGAGGAACAGCAGGGTCGTGACGGTCCACCCCGCCACGTCACGGGCCATCAGGGGCAGGTCGCCCTCGTGCAGCCCGAGCAGCGGCAGCATGAGGAACGTGCCGACCACGTCGGTGAGCCAGAAGACGAGCACGAAGGCCGGCACCACCAGCAGGGACCACTGGGTCAGCTGCCGGTGCGTGCGGACGGGGCGACCGGCTGCGCGGGGTGGCGTGAGGGTCGACATGGGGTCCTCCTTCAGCGGGGTCCACCCCCATCCCATCGGGAGGGGACGGTGCCCAGCAGGGACGGAGGTCCCGGTGCACCTACGCGGAGGCGAGGACCTCGGTCAGGTGCTTCTCGGCATACGGGAGCACGTCCTGCACGGTGACCACGCGCCCGGCCTCGCGGCTGATCGAGCTGACCCCGGCGTCCTCGATGCCGCAGGCGATGATGTTGTCCGCCCACGACAGGTCGGCGTCGCAGTTGAGCGCGAAGCCGTGCATGGTCACCTGCTTGCTGACCCGCACGCCGATCGCACCGAGCTTGCGGTCGGGGCCGCGCTCGTCCGCGAGGACCCACACGCCGGAGCGGCCCTCGACCCGCACGGTCTCGACGCCGAACTCACGGCAGGTGCGGATCATGACCTCCTCGAGCCGGCGGACGTGGGCGACCACGTCGATCGGGACGCCGTGCAGCCGCACGATGGGGTACCCGACGAGCTGGCCGGGCCCGTGCCACGTGATGAGGCCACCCCGGTCGACGTCGACGACCGGGGTGCCGTCCTTGGGCCGCTGGTGCTCCTCGGTGCGCTTCCCGGCCGTGTAGACGGGCGAGTGCTCGAGCAGGAGCACGGTGTCCTCCCCGCCCTCCACCACCGACGCGTGCACCTCGCGCTGGTGCGCCCAGCCGGCCTGGTAGTCGACGAAGTCGGGCGCGAAGCCCACGTGCTCGAACCGCATGGGCACCACGGTACGCCGCGGCCCCCGCGGGTCAGGGAGTGGGCAGCCTGCGCGGCTCGAGGCGCTCCTCACGCGCCTGGTCGCCGTCACGGGTCACGACGTACGCGCCCTTGCCGTCTGCCTCGGTGACCGCCTCGACGAGCTCGGTGCCGCGGTAGACCAGCCCGACGCCGTCGTCGGTGCAGTGCGTGGTGGGCAGCGTGCCGTCCGCCACGAGCCGGTGGACCAGCGGGCGCCGGCGGCCCTCGGAGTCGTAGTGGACCCCGTTGCCGTACGGCAGGAAGCCCAGGCCGTCGGTCACGGCGCGCAGCTCCGGGCCGAAGGAGTCGGTCGTGCCGCCGAGGTACCAGCAGATCGAGCCGGCGGAGACGCCGGACAGGACGACACCGGCCTCCCAGACCCGGCGGAACACCGCGTCGAGCTCGTGCACCCGCCAGACGGCGAGCAGGTTCGCCACCGAGCCGCCGTTGACCCAGACCACGTCCTGGACGAGCAGGTGGCCCTCGACGTCGTCGAGGTTCGGCATCGGGAACAGGTGCAGGTTGGTGAGGTCGAAGCCCGCCACGCGCGCGGCCTCGTGCAGGTCGTCGGCCATCCCCCGCTGGTCGCCGCTCGCCGTGCCCAGCACCGTGACGCGGGGCCGGCGGCCGGTCACGCCCGACAGCTCGACCGCGTGGTGCACGAGGCCGTCGAACTCGAAGCGGGTGCGGTCCCCGAAGCGGTAGCCGCCGGACGTGGCGAGGATGGTGGGCTGGTCGGAGGGCATGGCCCGGACCCTATGCCGGGCTGTGGACAACGGCGGAGGCAGCCCCGGCGGACGGCAGACTCGGGGGGCATGGAGGGGTTCGACGACGAGGGGTTCGACGAGGGGCTCGGCGGTGGTGCAGGAGGGCCCGTGCGGGCTGGTGCGCCGGCGGACGCTGTGCCGCGCGCGGGCGTGGGTGTGGGCGAGGTGCGGGGGAGTGCGGTGGCACCGCCGGAAGTGCCCGGGTACGACGTGCGTGAGCTCCTCGGGAGGGGCAGCTCGGGGGACGTCTGGGCGGCCACCCGGTGCGGCGACGGCGCGCCGCTGGCGGTCAAGGTGGTGCCGGTCGGCACCGGCGCGCAGGCAGCCCTCGCGGCCCGTGAGCTGGCCGTGCTCGCGCGGGTCGACGTGGAGGGGCTGGTGCAGTTCCACGAGGCAGTCGGTCTGGCCGGCGAACCGCCTGCGGTGGCGGTGGTGCTCGACCGGGTCGGCGGTGGCTCCCTGGCTCGGGTCGTGGCCGCACGCGGCCACCTCAGCGCAGGGGAGACGGTCACGGTGCTCGCGCCGGTCGCGCGGGCGCTCGCCGGCCTGCATGCTGCCGGGGTCGTGCACGGGGACGTCAGCCCCGCCAACGTGCTGCTCGAGCTCAGCGGACGGCCCCTGCTCGCCGACCTCGGGGTGGCGAGGGTGGCAGGGGCGGGTCCCGACGAGGTCTGGGGCACGCAGGGCTTCGTCGCGCCCGAGGTCCTCGACGGGCGGCTGCCGGGACCGGCCGCCGACGTGTATGCCGTGGGTGCGCTCGCCTGGTGGTGCGCCACGGGCGAGCCGCCCGGACCGGGCGCCCTGCGGGCCCCCGTCGACGAGGTCCTCCCCGACCTGCCCGAGGCCTGGCGACGGCTGACGGCGCGCGCGCTGGCCGGCGACCCGGGCGCGCGTCCCGGCGCGGCCGAGCTGGCACTGGGCTACTTCGACGCCGTGCCCTGCGAGCCGTTGCGGATGACCGTGGGGGCGGACGAGACGTCATTGCTGACCCAGCGCATCCGCGACGCCGGACGCCCGTCCGACGCGCCGGCGCCCCGGTCCACCGACCCGCACCCCGAGCGGCTGGGCGGGGCGCTGCGCGCTGCCGTGGGCAGGCTGCGTGCGGGGCTGGGCCGCCTGCCCGTGGCCGGGTTGTCCCCACCGCGGTGGTCCGTCCGGCGGTGGTCCGTGCCGAGGGCGCCGAGCGGCCGCCTCGTCACCACGGTGCTGTTGCTCGCCGCGCTCGCGGCGGTCGTCGTGCCCGCCGGCGTCGTCGTCGCCGGCGGGGTGTCCGCTCCCGGGTGGCTACCGGGTGACGCGCGGACCGCCGGAGCCCCACAGACCACGGCATCCTCGCCGTCGCCGCCGCGGGACCCGCTCACGGATCGGCGCGCTCCCCAGCGCGACGCGCGTGGCCTGGCCCAGGCGCTCGCCGACGACCGGGCTCGACTCGTGGAGGCGGGCGACCCGGCTCGGCTCGGCGTCCTCGACGCGCCGGGTTCGCAGGCGCTGCGCAAGGACACCGACGCCTTGCGCGAGCTGGCCGACCGGCACGAGCGGTACGCCGGAGTCCGGCTCACCGCGCGCGCCGTGCGGCTCGTGACGGTCTCGGCCACGAAGGCGACGATCGACGCGTCGGTCGACACGGCGGCATACGAGGTGGTCGGCACCGGACACGTCGAGCAGCGCCCGGCGACGACCGGTGAACCGCTGCGGCTCCTCCTCGTGTGGCACGACGGGAGGTGGAAGGTGGACGCCGTGACCGACCAGTCCGCCGGGTGAGCCCGCAGGCGCTCAGGCCTGCTCGAGCACCCAGCGCAGGGCGGAGGCGACGTCCCCGTCGGTGTGCGTGAAGCCGCTCTCGGTGAGGCGGCCGGGGACGACCCGCTTGCTGTGCAGGACCTCGTCGGCGAACCCGCCGAGGACGAGCCGGATCCCGAAGGCCGGCGCGGGCAGCACCGCCGGACGGTGCAGCTGCCGGCCGAGCTCGCGGGCCACCTCGACCTGGCGGTCCGGGTGCGGGCCGACGAGGTTGACCGGGCCGGTGACCTCGGGGTGGTCGATGAGGTGGACGAGGCCGGCGACGGTGTCGCGCAACGAGATCCACGGCCACCACTGGCGACCGTTGCCGAGCGGTCCGTTGATGCCGGCCTTGGCGAGCGGAAGCATCTTGGCCATGGCCCCACCACCGGGCGCGAGCACCAGCCCCGTGCGGGGGTGGACGACCGGGAGCCCGGCGTCGCGAGCGGGGTCCGCGGCGCCCTCCCAGGCCCGCACCACGTCGCTGAGGAACGTGTCACCGGGGGCCGACTCCTCGGTCAGCACCTCGTCTCCGCGGTCGCCGTAGTAGCCGACGGCGGACGCCGAGACGAGGCGGACGGGCGCGCCGAGCTCGACCAGTGCCCGGACGACGGTGGCCGTCGAGTCGACCCGGGAGCTGAGGATGAGCTGCTGGTACGACGGGGTCCAGCGCTTGTCGCCCACGCCGGCCCCCGCGAGGTTGACGACGGCGGTGACCCCCTCGAGGCCCCGGGGGTCGAGCCGGCGGCCGGACGGGTCCCACTCCACCTCGTCGCCGGCCGTGGGCGCGCGCCGGACGAGCCGGACGACCTCGTCGCCGCGCTCGCGCAGGGCTGCCGACAGCGCGCTGCCGATCAGTCCGGTCGAACCCGTGATGGCTACGCGCTGCGGCATGGGGGTCTCCTGCGGGTCGGGCGCTCGGCTCCGGTGATCGGGCCGAGCGGTCGAGTCGTGTGGTCGAGTCGAGCGGTGGGTGCTGGGTCGGCGGTGTCCTCGATGGTCTCGGGGCGGTCGTACTC
>NZ_JBHUYG010000096.1:0-16106 GCF_042668795.1 Pedococcus sp. NPDC057267
GCCGCTTGACCCGGCTGGCCGCGGGGTGGATCCGCTGCTGCAGGGCGTCGAAGTCGAGGCGGTCGCCACCCTCCGGGCTGACGAGGACGATCTCGCCGTCGATGACCGCCCTCTCGGGGAAGCTCTGCAGGACCGCTTCGACGACCTCGGGGAAGTACCGGGTCATCGGCTTCTCGTTGCGGCTGCCGATCTCGACCGTGTCCCCGGACCGGAAGATGATCGACCGGAAGCCGTCCCACTTGGGCTCGAAGAGGTAGCCACCGTCGCGCGGGATCGCCTTGACCGGCTTGGCCAGCATGGGGGGCACCGGCGGCACGACCGGCCCCCAGAGCGCCTTGAGGTCGGCGTCGCGGTCGGCCTTGGGGCCCATGTACTCCTCGTCGCCCTTGTCCTTGCGCCGCTTGCTCGGCTGCACCCGCGGCGGCTCCCCCGGCATCTTGGGGTAGTCCGGCGGGAAGTTGAGCTCCCCGAGGCCCCGCTCGTGCACGTCGCGGTCCCACAGGGCGATCGCGGCGGCGACGTCGCCGACGGCGTCGTCGATGCCCGCCCAGGCGTCACCGTCGGCGGCAAGGATGCCCGGGACGGTCAGGACGGTGAAGTCGCCCGGGTCGACGTCGCGCAGGGACTCCCACGTGACGGGCATGCTCACCGGGGCGCCGGGTAGCGGCCGCGGGCTGTAGGCCGAGGCGATCGTGCGGTCGCGGCAGGCCTGGTTGAAGTCGACGAACACCCGTTCCCCGCGCTCCTCCTTCCACCAGGAGGTGGTCACGAGGTCGGGCAGCCGGCGCTCGAGCTCGCGGGCGATCCCGATGACGCCGTGCCGGACGTCGAGGAACTCGTGCGTGGGCGCCACCCGGACGAAGACGTGCACCCCGCGGTTGCCCGAGGTCTTGGGCCAGCCGGTGAGGCCGATCTCGGCCAGCACGTCCTTGAGCGCGTAGGCCGCCTCGACCGCGTCACGGAAGTCGCGGCCGGGCTGCGGGTCCAGGTCGATGCGCAGCTCGTCGGGCCGGTCGACGTCGCTCGTGCGGACCGGCCAGGGGTGGAACGTCACGGTGTTCATCTGCACGGCCCAGACGGCCGCGGCCGGCTCGTCGACGACGACCTGGAGGTGCCGGCGACCGCTCGGGTAGGTGCACATCACCGGCTCGATGAAGTCCGGCATGCCCTTGGGCGGGTTCTTGGTCCAGAACTCCTCGCCCTCGATCCCCTCGGGGAACCGCTGCAGGGTCACCGGGCGGTGGTCGAGCGCCCGCATGAGGCCGTCGGCGACGTCGACGGCATACTGCGCCAGCGCCAGCTTGGTGATCCCCCCGGGGGTCGCGTCGTCGTCGGGCCAGATGAGCCGGTCAGGGCTCGAGATCCGCACCGTCCGTCCGCCGTCCGGCCCCCCGGGCACCTCGATCTCGGTCGCCTTCGCCGCCGCCATGGGCCGAGCCTAGCCCGGGGGGTCCGACGGCCCCGGCCCATTTGTGGGCCTGCGGGACCATTTCGGGGGTGCGTGGCGTTGCACCCTGTGCCCACCCATCCGAGACACGAGAGGGCGACGAACCGTGAGCATGAAGAGCACCGACCGCACGTATGCCGTGAGCAAGACCGACGAGCAGTGGCGGGCCGAGCTCAGCCCCGCCGAGTACGACGTCCTGCGCCGCGCCGGCACCGAGCGACCCTTCGTCGGCAAGTACACCGACACGACCACCGAGGGCGTCTACGCCTGTCGGGCCTGCGGCGCCGAGCTGTTCACCTCGGACACCAAGTTCGAGAGCCACTGCGGCTGGCCGTCGTTCTACTCGCCGCTCGCCGGGGACACCGTCGAGTACATCGAGGACAACAGCCTCGGCATGAAGCGGGTCGAGGTCCGCTGCGCCACCTGCGGCAGCCACCTCGGGCACGTCTTCGAGGGCGAGGGGTACGACACACCCACCGACCAGCGCTACTGCATCAACTCGATCAGCCTGACCCTGCGGCCGAAGGCCGACGCCTGAGGCACGACGCCCCGCTGACGGGCCCTGACCGGCCCGTCAGCCCGGCCCGGGCGCTGCCTCAGAGCCGGACGATCGTGGCCGGGTCCTCCTCGCCGCCGTAGTACTGCGACAGGACCGCGCGGAACACCGCGCGGTCCTCGTCGTGCTCCGCCGCGTGCGCGAAGAGCGTCATCGACGACCGGAGCTTCACCGCGTCGATGCCGCCCAGCACGGCCTGCGGGTCCGAGCCGCCCAGGTCGAGCAGCGCCTGCGCGCACTCGAGCAGCCGCGGGCCGAGGACGGGGTGCGCGAGGTAGGCGCGGGCCTCCTCGACGCCGGAGACGGCGTACTCGCGCGCCATCGGGCTGGACCCGAGTCCCGCCACCTGGGGGAAGACGAACCACATCCAGTGGCTTCGCTTGGAGCCGGCGCGCAGCTCGGCGAGGGCCGTCGAGTACGTCCCGCCCTCGTCCTGGGCGCTGACGAAGCGGTCGAGGTCAGGTGAGGCGGCGGGGGTCATGCGCCCATCGTGCCCGCGCCGCGGCGGCGTTGCAGGGGCGGCCCCGGTTCAGGGGCGGCCCCGGTTCACGGGCGGGCCCGGTTCACGGGCGGGCCCGGTTCACGGGCGGGGGCGTCGGTGCGCGAACCGCGGGTCGGTCTCCCACCACGGCCGGTCGAGCAGGGGCTCGGCGACCGGCGTCTCGGGTCCTGCGGTCACGGTCTCCTCTGCCGTTTGCTCGGCTCGTTCGCGGTCCAGCCGGGCGTCGACGGCGGCCGCCTCCCTGGCGTCGGCACGCACCCAGGCCAGGACCGTGGCCGCGAGCAGCGGCAGGCCGACCGCCTCGGCGATGCCGAACATCGCGCCACCGCCGAGCCGCTGCTGCCACAGCGGGTCCGGTGCCGCGAGGTAGGCCGCCACCGGCGCCCCCAAGAGGGCCGGCGACGCCATCACGACCACGCCGGGCACCGCGTCGAACAGGCCGTCGGCGAAGCCGATCAGCACACGCACGCCGGCCGTGCACCACTGCGGCACCAGCTCGTCGGCGAGCAGCGGCAGGGTGAAGAGGACCCCGGTGCCGAGCAGCACGGCATACGTCGCCTCGCGCAGCCAGTCGTCGCGCAGGCTGTCGGCGAGCCACGGGGTGACGAAGAGCAGCAGGTGCACCGCCGTCGCGACGACCGAGGCCAGCAGCGGGAACATCACCACGCGCGCCACGCGGCCGGACAGCACGCGGTCCAGCCGCTGCACTCCCCCGCCCAGCGCACGACGCGCCACCCCCACCGGGTCGCCGAGCGCGAGGCCGACCGGCGTGATCGCGGCCAGCACGGCCGACTGCGCAGCGGCGGCGACGAACGAGTGTCCACGGTCCGCGGCCAGCCCGCCGTCGGTCGCCAGCACCAGCGAGCCGACCCCGAGCCCGAGGAAGGCCAGCGTGCGCAGCACGCCCACCCGGTGGCCGTGGGACCGGCCGGCTCGCAGCGCGAGGACGTAGCCCACGGCGAGCGTGACGGCGAGCGCGGTCCCGAACGGCGACACCACCCACCGCGTGAGCAGGTCGGTCACCGGGAACGACATCAGCGCAGCGACGCGACCAGGTCGGCCACCTCGACCCGGCGACCGGTGTGGAACGGGACCTCCTCGCGGACGTGCATCCGCGCGCGGGAGGCCCGCAGCTCACGCATCAGGTCGACGATGCGGTGCAGCTCGTCGGCCTCGAACGCCAGGACCCACTCGTAGTCGTTCAGCGCGAACGAGGCGATGGTGTTGGCGCGGACGTCGGGGTACTCGCGCGCCATCTGCCCGTGCTCGCGCAGCATGTCGCGGCGCTCCTTGTCCTCGAGCAGGTACCACTCGTAGGACCGCACGAACGGGTAGACGCAGATCCAGTCCTTGGGGTTCTCGTCGGCGAGGAACGCCGGGATGTGGCTCTTGTTGAACTCCGCGGGGCGGTGCAGCGCGGCCGCGGACCAGGTGCTCTCGAGCTGCCGCCCGAGCTCGGTGCGCAGCAGGGCACGGTAGGCCGCCTGCAGGTCCTCCATGCGCTCGGCGTGCCACCAGACCATGAAGTCGGCGTCGGCGCGCATGCCGCCGAGCTCGTAGACCCCGCGCACGACGACGCCGGTCTCCACGAGCGAGGCGAACAGCTCCTCGACCTCCTTGGCGACCACGTCGCGGTTCTCGCCCAGCGGTGCGGTGACCGAGAAGACGGACCACATGGCATACCGGATCGAGTCGTTGATCTCACGGATGCGGGACGGGGAGGGCTTGCTGCTCATGCAGCCATTGTCACCCCTGCTCGGCGCGGGTCCGCAGGTGGGTCAGGACCGCCTCGGCCGCCGCCCGACCGCTCGCGACGCAGGCGGGGATGCCCACACCGTCGTATGCCGCGCCGGCCACCTCCAGCCCCGGCAGGGACGCGACCCCGGCCCGGATCCGGGAGACGCGGTCGACGTGCCCGACGGTGTACTGGGGCAGGGCCCCTCCCCACCGCTGGACGTGCGCGTCGACCAGCCGCGGCAGCGGGTGCCCCAGCGCCTCGCTGACCTCGGCCACGGCGAGCGCCTCGAGCTCGTTGTCGGGCCGCTGCAGGTCGCTCGTCTCGCCGTAGCGACCCACGGACGCGCGCAGGAAGACCAGGTCGTCGGCGGTCTGCGCCACCCACCCCCACTTCGAGGACGTGAAGGTGCTGGCCTTGATGGTGCGCCCCTCGGTGGCCGGGACGAGGAAGCCCGAGCCGGGCAGGTGGCGGGCGGCGTCCTGGGCGTCGTCAACGCCGACGGCCAGGGTCACGATGGCCATCGAGGCGTAGGGGATGTCGCCGAGCTCGCGGGCAGCGGCTGGGGCGTGGGGCGTGAGCAGGCGGCTCGTGGGAAGGGCCGGCGTGGCGAGCACGACGGCGTCGGCGAGGAGGCGCTCGGGCGCCGTACGCGGACCCACGACGACCGACCAGCCGCCCCCCTCGGACTCCGGCCGCGGCGCCACCTCGCGGGCGATGGTCTCGCTGCGGACCTCCACGCCCTCGGCACGCAGCTGCTCGGTGAGGACCTCGGCCAGGCGGCCGATCCCTCCCTCGAGCCCGGCGAAGACGGGGGTGGGCCCCGAGCCGGCCACCGGGACCGGCGCCGAGCCCGAGGAGGCCGAGGCGGTCACCGCCGCCTCGTTCGCCGCCGCCGCCCGCGCCGCGGCCGCCGCAGCCTCCCCCAGGAGCGAGCCGCCGCGGCGGGCGGCCTCGAACACCTGCGGCAGGCACGCCCGCAGCGACAGCGACCGGGCCTGCCCGGCGTACACGCCGCCGAGGAGGGGCTCGACCAGCCGGTCCACCACGGCGTCGCCGAGGCGGGCCGCGACGTAGTCGCCCACGGACACGTCGTCGAAGTCGCCACCGGTCCACGGCTGCTCGTCCGCGAGGCGGGCGACCTCGTCCGGGCTGAGGATGCCGGCGGCCGACGCGGGGGTCGACGGGATGCCCATGAGCGTGCCCTTCGGCATGGGCTGGAGCTCGCCACGCGACCAGATCGAGGCCGAGGTCGTCGCGGGGTGGACACGGTGCCCGGCCAGCCCGACCTCGTCCATGAGTGCGATGGCCTCCGGGCGCCGGGCGAGCACCGACTCGGCCCCCACGTCCAGCGCGAAGCCGGCGACCGGCTCGCGGCGCAACTTGCCGCCCGGGCGGTCACTGGCGTCGAGGACGGTGACCGACACCGCGGCATCCGCACGCGTCAGGGCCCAGGCGCAGGCAAGCCCGGAGATCCCGCCCCCGATGACGACGACTCGTGACCGAAGCATGTCCACATGCTGTCAAGACCGTGACTGTTCCGATACCGCGGGCTGGGAACGTCGCGGTTCCAGGGCCAGTCGCACCGGTGTCAGCAGGTTCCGCCGCTCACCCGTAGGGGGTCGTCATGCCAGTCCCGACACACCGTCCCACCGTCCGCGTCACGGCCGCGCTCACTGCCGCCGTCGCCGCCCTCGTCCTCGCCGGCTGCGCGGGCGGGAGCAGCGACAGCTCCAGCGGCGCGGCCCGGGTCGACTCCGCGTCCGGCGGGGGCGGCGCGAAGTCCCTCGCCGACGGGTCGGCCGGCTCGTCCGGCTCCCCCGCCCAGCCCTCGTCCGGCGGGAAGTCCTCGGGCGCCTCGGGCTCCGCGGCGCAGCAGGTCTCGCCCGCGAGCCTGCGCGCCGCCCAACAGCAGCTCGCCCGCCGTGCCTCCGTGGCGCTGGAGGTGAAGAGCATCTCGCAGGCGGTGGCGCGCGTCCGCGCCACGACAGCGGCCTCGGACGGGATCATCCTGTCCGAGAACATCGGCACGACGGACGGCACCGCACCGCCCGCCGAGCGCTCGAAGGTCAGCGCCACCACCTACGGCGAGATCACCGTCTCCGTGCCCAGCGACAAGCTCGACACGGTCGTGGCCGACCTCGCCTCGGTGGGCACGGTCCTGCGCTCCACGACCGCCAGCGAGGACGTCGGATCCCAGATCGTCGACACCCAGTCCCGCCTGGAGACCATGCGGGTCAGCGTGGCCCGGGTGCGAGCGTTCCTCGACCAGGCGAAGGGTCTGGACCAGGTGGTCACGCTCGAGGCCGAGCTGACCCGCCGGGAGTCCGACCTCGAGGCGCTCGAGGCGCAGCTCGCCTCGCTCAAGGACAGCGTCGCGATGTCGCCGGTCCAGGTCAGCCTCACCACCCAGCCCGAGGTGGTGCAGCCGAGGAAGGCCGACACCGGCTTCCTGGCGGGCCTGCGCAGCGGGTGGGACGCCTTCACCGGCTCGGCGACCGTGGCCCTCACCGTGGTGGGCGCGGTGCTGCCGTTCGCGGTGCTGCTGGCGCTCGTCGGCCTGCCGGTGCTCGTGTGGCTGCGCCGGCGCCGGCCGCTCGCGGCGCCGCCTGCCGCGCTGCCTCAGTGAGGACGTGGGTCAGCGCGCGCTGACCTCGTGGACGAGCTCGACGACGCGGGTGAGGACGTCGGGGTCGGTGTCGGGCAGGACGCCGTGGCCCAGGTTGAAGATGTGGCCCGGCGCCGCCCGGCCCTCCTCGACGATCTCGCGCACCTTGGCCTCGAGGGCCTCCCAGGGAGCGAAGAGGAGGGCGGGGTCGAGGTTGCCCTGCACGGCATACGCGCCGCCGAGGCGGGCGATCGCGTCCGTGAGCGACACCCGGAAGTCCACGCCCACGACGTCGGCGCCGGCGGCGCCCATCGACGCGAGCAGCTCGCCGGTGCCGACGCCGAAGTGGATGCGCGGTGTGCCGCGTGCCTCCACCGCCGCGAGCGCCGCCGCGGAGTGGGGCTGGACGAACCTCTCGTAGTCGGCCCGGGGCAGCGCCCCGACCCAGGAGTCGAACAGCTGGACCGCCGAGGCGCCGGCGGCGGCCTGCACGTCGAGGAAGGCACCGGAGATCTGGGCGAGCCGGGCGCACAGGTCGTGCCACAGCTGCGGGTCGCCGTACATGAGCGCCTTGGTGTGCTCGTGGTTCTTGCTCGGGCCACCCTCGACGAGGTAGCTGGCCAGGGTGAACGGCGCCCCTGCGAACCCGATGAGCGGCGTCGCTCCCAGCTCGGCGGTGAGGAGCCGCACCGACTCGGTGATGTCGGGGACGTGCTCGGGGGTGAGCTCGGGCAGCCGGTCGAGGTCGGCCCGGGTGCGGACCGGCTTGGCGACGACCGGGCCGACACCGGCGACGATGTCGAGGTCCACGCCGACCGCCGCGAGCGGGACGACGATGTCGGAGAAGAAGATCGCGGCGTCCACGCCGTGGCGGCGGACGGGCTGCAGGGTGATCTCGGTGACGAGGTCGGGGCGCCGGCAGGACTCGAGCATCCCGACGCCCTCACGGACCTTGCGGTACTCCGGCAGCGAGCGCCCGGCCTGGCGCATGAACCACACGGGGGTGTGCGGCACGGGCTGGCGCCGGGCGGCCCGGACGAGGGCGGAGTCTGCTGGGGAGGTCACCGGGCAATCCTAGGTCGGCCGCGCGACTCCTCCGGACGCCCCGGCCCGCTCCTGGAGGTCCTGGGTCCCGAGCACCCGCAGCAGCGCCAGGGCCTCGGCCTCCGGCGTGCCCGGCGCCGCCGAGTAGACGACGAGCAGCTGGTCGGCGTCCGGGACGTGCAGCGTGTCGCACTCGAGGGTGAGCGGCCCGACCGCCGGGTGGAGCAGGGTCTTGCGGTGGCTGCGCCAGGCGCCGGCCGTCGTGTCGTCCCACAGCTGCGCGAACTCCGGCGAGCCCGTCCGCAGGTCGCGCAGGAGCCGCTGGAGGTCGGGATCGCGCGGGTAGCGCGCCGCCGCCCGCCGCAGGTTGGCCACGCTCTGGCGCGCGATCGCGGCACGCTCCTCCGGCGTGCCGCCGACGGGTGTCATCCGCTCGCCGACGGGGTCGGGCAGGAACCGCAGGCGGGCGAGGTTACGCTGCTCGGGCCGAAGGCTGGACCAGTCCCCCTGCAGCGCCGCCGACATGGCGTTCCAGGCGAGCACGTCACCCTTGGCGCTCTGGACCAGCGCGGGCAGGTCGGCGAACCGGTCGATGAGCCGCAGGACCGAGGGACGCACGTGCACGTCGACCGTGCCCTGCTCCGGTGGGGGGCTCCCGGCCAGCCGGAACAGCTCGTCCCGGGCGTCGACGTCCAGGCGCAGGGCTCGCGCCAGCGCGCCGAGCACCTGGGTGGACGGTTGGGGTCCGCGGCCCTGCTCCAGCCGGACCACGTAGTCGACGCTGATCCCGGCCAGGAGCGCGAGCTCCTCGCGGCGCAGGCCCGGCACCCGGCGCCGTGACCCGGCCGCGAGGCCGACGTCCTCCGGGCGCACGGCCTCACGGGCGCGGCGCAGGACGGCAGCGAGGCGGGGGCGGTCGGGTGGCACGCATCCAGCATCCCCTGCCGCGCCCTGGCGTGGGTAGGACTGCCGCTCCCACGACGAGCCGTCCCTTCCGGCGGGCCGGCGGCAGCCGCACGGTGGTCCCATGACAACGACCACCGACACCGCTCCCGACGCCCCCACGGGCCGCACCCCCACCACCGTCCTCGTCACCGGGGCCAACAAGGGCCTGGGCCTGGAGACCTCGCACCGGCTGGCCGAGCTCGGCTGGACCGTGTGGATGGCGGCCCGGGACCGCGAGCGCGGCGAGACCGCCGCGCGCGAGGTCTCCGCCGCGCACCCCGACGCGGCCGTGCGGTTCGTCGAGCTCGACGTGACGGACGACGACTCCGTCGCCAAGGCGTACGAGGTCGTCTCGGGGTCGGGCACGGGGCTCGACGTCCTCGTCAACAACGCCGGGGTCATCGGTGGCGGACGCCCCACCCTGGAGACGACACCGGCGGACCTCCTGCCGGTCCTCGACGTCAACCTGCTCGGGCCGGCGCGGGTGACGCACGCCTTCCTGCCGCTGCTCACCGCCTCGCGGCGGCCGAGGCTGGTCATGGTGTCCAGCGGGCTCGGCTCGATCCAGCTGGTCAACGACCCCTCACGGACCGAGTCGAGGGTCCCGGGGCTCGCGTACCAGTCGTCCAAGGCCGCGCTCAACATGGTGACGACGCTCTACGCCAAGGCCCTGCCGGACGTGCGGGTCTGCGCGGTCGACCCGGGCTACACCGCGACCGACCTCAACGGCCACTCCGGCCCCCAGACGGTCCGCGAGGGCACGGACGCGATCGTCACCGCGGCGGCGGCCGACGTGGTGCCCGGGCAGCACTTCGACCGGTACGGCGTCAGCCCCGCCTGAGGGCCTGTCCCACGTGCGGCAGCGTCCCGGGCGCGTCGCGGTCCTGCTCAGAGGGCGATGACCGCGGCGCCGACGAGGGACAGGACGGCGCCCACGCGCTGGATCGCGCGCAGCCGCTCCTTGAGCACCACCCGGGCCAGCAGGATCGTGACGACCGGGTAGAGCGACCCCAGGACGCTCGCGATGCTGACCTGGCCACGGCTGCTGGCCAGGCCGAAGAGGATGTTGGCGAGCATGTCCCCGCAGCCGATGACCAGCAGCGCCGGGAGCTCGCGGGCCACGACGCCGCCGACCGAGCGCGCCACGAGCGCCACCACGGTGAAGACGACGACCGAGGTGGCCCGCATCCCCCACAGCGTCATCAGGGTCGAGGTGCGCGCCCCCCGGTCGATGCAGAACAGCGCCAGGCCGAACCCGACGGCGGCGACCCCGGCCAGCACCACCGGCCGCGGCGACACGTCACCGCTGAGCTCCGGCCCCGAGGCGAGGGTGACGCCGATGACCGCGACGAGGATGCCCACCCACGTCCACGGGCCGGGCTCGTCGCCCGTGGCCACACCGAGCAGCACCGGCACCGCGACCCCGAGCGCGGCGATCGGGGCGACGACACCCATCGTCCCGATCGACAGCGCCGTGTAGAAGCAGAGCAGCCCGGTGAGGCCGGACAGGCCCGCGGCCACGGACCACAGCGGCCAGCCGTGCCACGGCACGTGCCCGAGCTGGGTGAGCACCACGACCGAGATGACGAGGAAGGCCAGGGCCTGCGTCCAGCCGACCACCGCGACCGCCGGGCGCCGGCGCGAGAACAGCCCCGCGAAGAAGTCCGACGTCCCCCACACGGCGCTCGACGCGAGGGCGAGCAGGGAGACCATGCGCGCACGGTACCCACCCTGAGCCGGCGCGCTCGCGGGGCGTCCACGCGGAGGCCCTGGACCGCCCGACACCCCGTGCGGCGCGGCGTTGCCTGTGATACGTGACCCCTCGGCATACGCTCTGACGGTGGGCAGCCGAACGGTCCCCGGAGACCACTCACCCGAGTTCGCGCAGGCGTTGGCCGATCTGCGTGGAGCGCGCCTGCGCGCCGAGATCCGGCTCACCGAGGTGCCGGCGCCGCAGCGCATCGCGCCGTATGCCGTGGCCCTCACCGCCGAGGTGGTGGGCGCGGCCGCGGACGAGGACGAGCTCGCCTCGGGCCGCTTCGTCCTGCTGCACGACCCGTCCGTGCCCGAGCCGTGGGACGGCGCCTGGCGTGCGGTGACGTTCGCGCGGGCCGAGCTCGAGCCCGAGCTGGCGACCGACCCCATGCTCGGCGCCGTCGGCTGGTCGTGGCTCGTCGACGCGCTCGACAGCCACCACGTCGGCTACACCGCGGAGGCCGGCACGGTCACCCGCGTGGTCTCCGAGAGCTTCGCCGGGCTGTCCGACCGGCCGGCCAGCGTCGAGATGGAGGTGCGCGCCTCGTGGACCCCGGTGACCGGCAACGTGGGCGCCCACCTGCTCGCGTGGTCGGACCTGCTGTGCACCATCGCCGGCCTGCCTCCGCTGCCCGAGGGCGTCATCGCCCTGCCGGGCCCACGCCGCTGAGGGACCCAGCCGGTAGGTTGGGCCGGTGACCGACACCGACGCCGCGCGTGACGCCGAGCTGGACCCGGCGCCCGACGCCACCCCGGCGGTCGACCTCATCCCCCTCGACATGCCCGCCGAGGGCGTGCCCCCGGTCGTCGAGACCGAGCGCGCGCTCATGGAGGCGGCCCGCGCCATCCGGGCCGGCGAGGGACCGGTGGCGCTCGACGCCGAGCGTGCGAGCGGTTACCGGTACGGCCAGCGCGCGTACCTCGTGCAGCTGCGCCGGGAGGGCGCCGGCACGTGGCTGATCGACCCCATCGCCTGCCCCGACCTGTCCCCGGTCGACGAGGCCATCGGCAACGCCGAGTGGATCCTGCACGCCGCGACCCAGGACCTCGCCTGCCTCGCCGAGGTGGGCCTGCGACCGCGTCAGCTCTTCGACACCGAGCTCGCCGGTCGGTTGCTCGGCCTGCCCCGGGTCGGCCTGGCCGCCGTCGTCGAGCACTACCTCGGGCTCTCGCTCGCCAAGGAGCACTCGGCCGTCGACTGGTCGACCCGCCCCCTGCCGGAGCCGTGGCTGCGCTACGCCGCCCTCGACGTCGAGGTCCTCGTCGACCTGCGCAACCTCATGGGTGTCGACCTCGCGCGCCAGGGCAAGGACGGCTGGGCCCGCGAGGAGTTCGAGGCGCTGCTCGGCTTCACCGGCCCGGCCCCGCGCATCGACCCGTGGCGCCGCACGTCCGGGATGCACAAGGTCCGGCACCGCCGCACCGCGGCGATGGTCCGCGAGCTGTGGGAGGCGCGCGACGCCATCGCCCGGGACCGTGACGTCTCGCCCGGCCGCGTGCTGCCCGACGCCGCGATCGTCGACATCGCGATGGCGGCGCCGTCCAGCCCCGACCAGCTGCCCGGCGGCCACCGCGCGGTGCGCCGGTACCAGCGCCAGTGGCTCGAGGCCGTCGCCCGCGCGGGTCAGATCCCGGAGGACAAGCTGCCGCCGATGACACTGCGCTCCGACGGGCCGCCCCCGGCGCGCGCGTGGGCCGAACGCGACCCGGTCGCGGCCGCCCGGCTGTCGCAGGCCCGGGCCGACCTCACCGCGTACGCGGCCGACCGCAACGTCCCCGTCGAGAACGTCCTGTCGCCCGACCCGCTGCGCCGCGTCGTCTGGACCCCGCCGGCCGACCGCAGCGCTGAGGGCTTCGCCGACGCGCTCGCCCGGCTGGGCGCGCGGCGGTGGCAGACCGACATCGTCGCCCCGATGGTCGCGCGCGCGTTCGCCGACCACCCGGACGCCGACGCCGACCGACCCGACGCTGAATGACCCGACGCGGACTGACCCGCGGCGGGTCCTCGCCCGGGTGACGGCCCTCACTTCCGGGGTGCCGTGACCCACGGGTTACCCGCGGGTAGCATCGACCGGTACGCACCGGCATACCGGTGTCACCCGCACCTTCCAAGGGAGGCCACTCGTGCCCCGCACTCTGCGTGAGGTCGTGTTCGTCGACGGCGTCCGGACGCCGTTCGGCAAGGCCGGGGAGAAGGGCATCTACGCCCAGACCCGAGCCGACGACCTCGTCATCAAATGCATCCGTGAGCTCATCCGCCGCCACCCCGAGCTGCCGCCGGAGCGGGTGGAGGAGGTCGCGATCGCCGCGACGACCCAGATCGGCGACCAGGGCCTGACCCTCGGCCGCATCGCTGCCCTGCTCTCCGGCCTGCCGAAGACCACCCCCGGCTACTCGATCGACCGCATGTGCGCGGGCGCGATGACCGCCGTGACGACGACCGCGAGCTCGATCGCGTTCGGCGCCATCGACGTCGCGATCGCCGGCGGCGTCGAGCACATGGGCCGCCACCCCATGGGTGAGGGCGTCGACCCCAACCCGCGGATCGTCGCCGAGAAGCTCGTCGACCCGTCCGCGCTCGTCATGGGCTCGACCGCCGAGAACCTGCACGACCGCTTCCCGCAGCTCACCAAGGAGCGCAGCGACGCGTATGCCGTGGCCTCCCAGGAGAAGCTCGCCAAGGCCTACGCCAACAACCAGGTGCAGCCCGACCTCGTGCCGGTCGCGACCCGCCACGAGGAGCTCGGCTGGGGCCTGGCCACCCAGGACGAGCCGCCGCGCCCCGGCACCACGGTCGAGGACCTCGCGCAGCTGAAGACGCCGTTCCGCCCGCACGGCAACGTCACCGCCGGCAACTCCGCCGGCCTCAACGACGGTGCCACCGCGTGCATCCTCGCCTCCGCCGAGGCCGCCGAGGAGCTCGGCCTGCCGGTGCGGATGCGGCTCGTCGACTTCGCCTTCGTCGGCGTCGAGCCCGAGGTCATGGGCATCGGCCCGGTGCCCGCCGCCGAGAAGGCGCTGCGCAAGGCCGGCCTGTCGATCGACGACATCGGCCTGTTCGAGCTCAACGAGGCGTTCGCGGTGCAGGTGCTCGCTTTCCTCGACCACTTCGGCATCGCCGACGACGACGAGCGCGTCAACCAGTACGGCGGCGCCATCGCCACCGGCCACCCCCTCGCCTCCTCCGGCGTGCGGCTGATGACCCAGCTCGCGCGCCAGTTCGAGGAGCACCCCGAGGTGCGCTACGGCATGACCGCCATGTGCATCGGCATCGGCATGGGCGGCGCGGTCATCTGGGAGAACCCCAACCACGCCGACTACGGCAAGGAGGACGCAGCGTGAGCACGGACACCCAGCAGCAGGCCCCGGCGGACAGGGCCGCCCAGGGCTTCGAGGAGGTCGTGACCCACACCCCGGTCCGCGACATCGCCCTCCCCGGCGGCGCGGGCACCCTCGCGCTCGTCACCCTCGACAACGGGTTCGACCACACCAAGCCGAACACGTTCGGCCCCAAGACCATCGAGGGCCTCGTCGCCACGGTGGCGGAGCTGCGCCGGCGGGCCGACGCGGGTGAGATCCAGGCCGTCGGCATCACCGGCAAGCCGTTCATCTTCGCGGTCGGCGCCGACCTCAAGGCCGTGGGCCAGGCCCGCACCCGCGAGGACGCGCTCGGGGTCGCCCGCGCCGGGCACGCGGCATTCGCCGGCATCATGGACCTGCCCGTCCCGACGTTCGCGTTCGTCAACGGTGCGGCCATGGGGGGTGGCGTGGAGATCGCGCTGTCCGCCGACTACCGCACCATCTCGTCCGGGGTGCCCGCGATCGCGCTGCCCGAGACCTTCCTCGGCCTCGTCCCCGGGTGGGGCGGCTGCTGGCTGCTGCCGAACCTCGTCGGTCCTGCCAACGCGCTCAAGGTCATCATCGACAACCCGATGAACATGAACCGCATGCTCAAGGGCCCGCAGGCCTTCGAGCTGGGCATCGCCGACGCCATGTTCGAGCCAGCCGACTTCCTCGAGGAGTCGCTGCTCTGGGCGGCCAAGGTCGTCACGGGTGAGACGACCGTCGAGCGCCCCGAGGTGAGCCGCGACGAGGCCGAGTGGGCCGCCGCCCTCAAGGCCGCCAAGGGCGTCGTCGACCTCAAGACCGGCGGCAAGTCCCCCGCGCCGTACCGCGCCCTGGAGCTCGTCGAGGCGGCCCGCACGGCCACCCGCGACGAGGGCTTCGCCGCCGAGGACGAGGCGCTCGCCGACCTCGTCATGGGCGACGAGCTGCGCGCCGGCCTGTACTCGTTCGACCTCGTGCAGCGCCGCGCCAAGCGGCCCGCCGGGGCGCCGGACAAGTCGCTGGCCCGCAAGGTCACCAAGGTCGGCATCGTCGGGGCGGGCCTCATGGCCAGCCAGCTCGCGCTGCTGTTCGCCAAGAACCTCGAGGTGCCGGTCGTCATGACCGACCTGGACGAGGAGCGCGTCGCCAAGGGGGTCGGCTACGTGCACGGCGAGGTCGACAAGCTGCTCGCCAAGGGCCGCCTCGGGGGCGACAAGGCGAACCGGCTCAAGGGCCTGGTCACCGGGTCGACCTCCAAGGACGGCTTCGCCGACGCCGACTTCGTGCTCGAGGCCGTCTTCGAGGAGATGTCGGTCAAGAAGCAGGTGTGGGCCGAGGTCGAGGCCATCGTAGGCGAGGAGTGCGTCCTCGCGACCAACACCTCCTCGCTGTCGATCACCGAGATGGCCTCGGAGCTGCAGCACCCCGAGCGGGTCGTGGGCTTCCACTTCTTCAACCCGGTCGCCGTCATGCCGCTGCTCGAGATCATCAAGGGCGAGCAGACCGACGACGCCACGCTGGCCACCGCGTTCGCCACCGGCAAGGGCCTGAAGAAGACGACGATCCTGGTCAAGGACTCCCCCAGCTTCATCGTCAACCGGCTGCTCGGCCGCTTCATGGGCGAGGTCGCCCGGGTCGTCGACGAGGGCACGCCGATCGAGGTGGCGGACCGCGCGTTCGCCGGCCTCGCGCCGATGCCGCCGTTCATCCTGCTCGGTCTCGTCGGGCCTGCGATCGCGCTGCACAACAACGAGACCCTGGCCAGGGCGTTCCCCGACCGGTTCTACGTGTCGGAGAACCTGCGCAAGGTCGTCGCCGCGAAGAAGCCGGCGATCTACACCTGGCCCGAGGGCAAGCCGGTCGTCGACCCCGAGGTCGAGGCGCTGTTCGACAAGGCCGCCGACCCGGTGGTCCTCACCACCGAGGAGGTCCGCGAGCGCGTCCTCGGCGTCCTGGCCGACGAGGCCCGCCGGATGCTGGACGAGGGCGTCGCGCAGGCCCCGATGGACCTCGACCTGGCGATGATCACCGGCGCCGGCTTCCAGTTCTGGAACGGTGGCCTGACGCCGCTGCTCGACCGCGAGGGCGTCTCGGAGAAGGTCACCGGCACGCGCTTCCTGCCGCCGGGCGTGGCCAGCGTCCCCGCCTGAGCGCACACCCCCGGGACGGAGGGGCGGCACGCGACAC